>JBCCSO010000080.1:0-12675 GCA_039199965.1 Chloroflexota bacterium
CCGGGAGCAAACGGTAACCACTCTGGCCGCAATTAGCCTCACCACAGCGATTGCCCAACTACCGGCCGGGTGGTTGGCCGATGTGTTTCCGCTGCGCTGGCTGGCTTTTGTCAATATGGTCTTGCAGGCGACCTCGTTGGTCCTCTTGCTGTTTGTCAGTTCGTTTCAACTGGCATTTGCCTACGCCATCTTGGCCGGGCTGGCTGTTTCCGTTCACAATGGGGTGATTGGCCCACTATGGGCACGGTACTTCGGCCGGGAACATCTGGGTAAAATTCGTGGGTCTATTTTTACATCAACGGTTGCAGGCTCTAGCTTAGGCCCGTTTGTGATGGGGGCTTTATTTGACCTAACCGGCAGCTACTCTCCATCGATCATTATATTTGCGGTGATTTATGGGGTGTTTGCCGTGCTGACTCCGCTGGCAAGGCGGCCGGAATTGACAAATTGATGGAATGATAAGATGAAAGTCAATATCTTGAGTGCATCTCATCATCAACTTTCATCCAATCAACCTCAGTCTTTTTTTAGGGCTGACGCTATCCGAACCGTCTCTTCAACCAACTCGCGCATACGGTCCATGATTTTGTCGGACGCGATATGCATCGTTTGTTCCCGATCATCACCAAAGTCGCTGCCCACCGCATACACGTAGCGTGGGACGAAAATGACCCTGAAATCAAGCATCAGATTATTGGCGAATCCCATCGCTGACATAAAACTCCGCTGTCCACCGGCCGCGCACATAAAGCCCACGACTTTGTCCGTGAAGGCTCTGCCAGCGATTTCCATCAAGTTTTTGCCAGCTGCGTTTCCATCATAGGTGTAAATAGGGAACGCCATCAAAATTCCATCCGCTTCATTGATAATTTCTTTGATCGCTACGGAGTCAGGATGGTCATAAGCATCTGTTGCATCACACATGGGGATGTTCATGTCCCGCAGATCGGTCAGCGTTGAATCAACCCCTCGTGCTTGGAGAAGGGTGTGGGCCTGTTGAGCCAGCACATAAGAACGGCTTTGAGGGTGTAGGGAACAGCTAATTATTGCGATGTTTGTCATGTTTTTATTTTATACGTTGTACCAGTTGCTGACGGCTGACTCTATTTCATCTGGCGTCATCTGATTTTCAAGTTTGATTAAGATAGCATCGGCTTCTTCGGCCGATGCGTGGGGTTCACTGACAATTTTTTCAAGGTCATAAACTGACCCTTGTGGCTTCAAATCAAGATCCACATACAGCGTCTGAGTCGGCCGATGCTGAAGCAAATGTTCGAACACCCCGGCATAGGCGGCCGGTGCATACACAATTTGCCCGTTGGATGGGATGGTCTGAATCAAGCCCAACGTTTGTGCGAGATTAAACGTTTGTTCCCAATTTTCTTGGAGCACGTTGGGCGGGGCATCTTTTACCTCTTTTGCATTTCGCGGATTCGCAATAGAGGCCTGACGAGCCGCTTCAATTTTGTCTCGAATTCGTTTAGACGGGACCGGAATAAAGAACTGGGAAAGATGCCCAGATAGCAGTGTTTCGGCCGGATCAGACCCTTTCTGTACGATCTCGATCAAACGATTGCCAACTAACGGAAGTTCGCCAATCAAGATGTGCTCAGGTTCAGCAAAAGTCTCTTGCCACTGTACCAGCCCTTCTCGTGCCCATGTTCCTAAGGCCTTACGAATAGCGGGCTGAGTGAAACCATCAATTTCAGGATACCGCTCAAGCCCAACGGGAGAGTTTTCAAACGCCATGCGGGTCACATCGTACTGAAAAAGATGCACTTTGCGGCCGATGGTCTGCGCCATGACCGCTAGCTGCTGCACATACAGGCTTTTTCCAACACCGGGAATACCCGCAATAAAAACAAACCGCTTAGACTCAACTGTTGATTTGAACGCCTGATAAATTTCACTGTTTTCAGGAAGAATAATATTCGACATAGCTATCGAATTTTGCCCAGATTTCTGAATCGGTCAATGCTTGGTACTTCCCCAACTGGCACTTCGATTACCGTTGGCAAATTTGACTCGAACCCTTTGCGCATCGCATCCCGACATTCGTCCAACGTGGTGGCCCGATAGCCGTTGGCCCCAAATGATTTTGCGAGTGCCACAAAGTCAGGGTTCACCAAATCAGACGCAATGACCCGATTGTCGTATAGACCTTTTTGCATTTGCTGGACATTGCCATAAGCATCGTTGTTGAACACCAGCGTCACCAGTCCGATTTTGTGCTGTACGGCCGTAGCCAGCTCTTGTACCGCAAACATAAAGCCACCATCACCCGCAATTGAAACGACCGGCAGATCTGGTTTTGCCACTTTGACTCCCAAGCCAGTGGCAAAGCCATAACCCAACGTCCCTTGATAGCCGGTTGAGATAAACGTTCTGGGGTGATAAGTGGGGTAGGTGATGCGGGATGCAAAGCCGACCTGGGTGAGCTCATCAATAAAGATGCCATCTTCACCTAGCTCTTGGCGGATAAGGCGCAGGTAGCTGTTTTGCATTTCTAAATACGCGGTATCGGCCGCCCACTGCTGCTTGATCGCCTGCATTTCGGCCGCAATCGACTCACGTGGTGAATTGTAAACGGCCGTCCGCTCCACTAAAAGTGGCAGCACCTCTTCGGCCGCAGACGTAATCGTCAGGTCCGGCTTTACGTGCTTCCCATGCGCCGTTGGGTCCACATCGATCTGAATAATTTTGAGATTTTCGTCTTTACCCCACTTGGCCGGAACGCGTAGATTACTACCGATGGCCAACACCACGTCTGTTTTGCCCCAATATTTGTGGCTGGGAGGTAAATGCAAGCTTAATGGATGGCGGGCATCCAAGACTCCTTGCCCGGTTCGATACCCGATAACCGGGGCCTGAAGCGATTCAGCCAGCTCTGTTACTTCATTGCTGACATTTAAAGCGCCGGTGCCGCAGTAGATCATCGGGTGTTTGGCGTTGCCCAACCAGTCGGCCGCTTTTTCTACCCGATCGGTGTCAACCACCGGCATAAATGGTTCTGGAATGGGGATGTCTAGATCAACCGCCCACCGCTTGCTTAAGACGTCCATCGGGATTTCAAGCCCCACTGGTCTGGGGCGGCCGGAGTTCATTTGTCTAAATGCTTCTCCAATAAGCAGCGGTGCTTCGGCTGGAGAATTGATCCGCTCAGACCACTTGGTAAGCCTGCGCATAATGCCAAGCTGATCGTTGATTTCATGCAGCACGCCTAGCTCCCGGCCGATGGTATGGGTCGGGATTTGACCTGAAAGGCAGAGAACTTTTGCGTTTAAGCCATAAGCGGTGGCGAGGGCGGCCGCGCTGTTTAGAAAGCCCGGACCCGGCACAATGCTGTAGACGGCCGGGCCGCCGGTCGCCATCGCATATCCTAGCGCCATGTAGCCAGCCCCCTGCTCGTGGCGGGTGTGAATAACTCGAATCTCGTCTTGATGATCATACAGGGCGTTGTAGAGCCAGTCGTTTTGGACTCCGGGTAAACCGAACAAGGTGTCTACCCCATGAGCAATGAGAGATTGAACCACGGCCTCTCCGCCGGTCATTTTTTGCATCATAGTTTAATTTACTGTGAATTAATAGATTTGAACTCAGTTGAAAAAGCTAGCTTTTTTCATGTTGAATGCGTTTTAATTTTGTCTGAAATCATTTTTGCAAAATATTATTTTGCATTGACGATCTTTTGTTGGGTTTTATTTTAACAAAAAACCGATTTGGCGACCCCCCGAATAAGTTGTTAATATTTGACTACAGGTTTGGGGTACTTGTCTGCAAACTGTTTGCGTATAAATATCTTTAGGTGAGAGTGCCCCACATCCCTGCTTACGCTAAATGGATATCGCTTTTGCTGAAATAACAACGCTCATTTTTGCTGTAGCCTCTATTAGTGGGGTAATGCTATGGTCGCTATGGCCGGTTTTGCAGCAGCAGCGATTTGTGACTGAGGAAGGGGCGAAAACGGATTCTGTGTCTAGCATCGATATGGCTGCGACACTGCCCCCATCAAACCCGTCACTGGCTGAGCAGTTTGATCCACCACCCGCTTATGATTTGGTCTGCATGTTAGGGAACTCAAACGGTCGTCCCAAAAGCGGGGAGCGCATCCCATTTCCAGCTACATACCTACTAATCGGCCGTGATGATGAGTGTGATGTCATTATAGAAAATGCCAATGGGGTCTCGCGTCATCACGCTTCTATCACTTTTCAAGACGATAAAATTTTCTTAAACGACATGAACAGCAGCAACGGCACTTGGGTCGACAATCGAAAGGTTGACTCGGTTGAATTAGAGCTAAACCAATCCTTTGAAATTGGCCCGTGTCTGTTTGCCGTAGTTGAGCAAGGGGCCACGCCGATTGAAGCTGTAGCCAATGACCAGACACTGAGCACCATCGAGATTGAACAGAAAGAAATTAAAGATTATGTTCTGGCCATAGCAGATTATTTGAAGATGACAGTGCTTCATCAGTTGGGACAAGGGGGAACCGCTTCTGTTTTTAAATGCCAGCAGGGTAGCGATGTGGTTGCGCTCAAAATTCTACACAATCGAGAGCCCTATTTTCGTAAAAAATTTGATGATGAAGTAAAGGCGATGACGAGTTTGGGAAACCACCCAAACGTGGTGAATATACTAGATTCAGGAGTCGAATTTGGCTACCCGTACATTGTCATGGAATGTATGGATGGGGGGTCGGTGAAAGACCGGATGAACCGTAAAGGTGTGATGGCTGCGGCCGAAACGGTGGATATCATTGGCCGGGTGTGTAAGGCACTGGCGTATGCCCACACGAACGGCATCATTCATCGGGATTTGAAGCCTGAAAATATTTTGCTTAACAGAGCTGGGGAAGCCAAGCTAGCAGATTTTGGTATTGCAAAGTTGACTGAAACCGGTACTAAAACCCAAGTTGGCGTAATTATAGGCACTCCCAAATATCTGTCCTATGAGCAGGCCACATCGAGACCTGTCACAGCCGGGAGTGATCAGTATTCGCTTGCTATCGTCATGTTTGAAATGCTGACGGGCTATGTGCCGTTTACTGGCAACCCGTACGAAGTTATCACCAAGCACATAGATGAATTGGCTCCATCACCAAAAATTTATAATTCAGCCGTGAGCCAGCAGCATGCGGCCGCTCTGCTCAAAGCGTTGAACAAGTCCGACGAAGAACGTTATGCTTCAATTACCGCATTTGCTGAAGCGATCGGTTATTCAATTACTGAAAGCATGATGGGAGATGAATTTTTGGAAGAACGTCTGTTTCCGATCGCCCCCCCATTTATTTCTGGTGTACAGGGATTTAGTGGTGTTGATAAAATTTCCATCAACAGCTCATCGCTTATCCTCGGCCGGGCGATGCTACCAGACCGGCCGCCACACGTTTCTGCGACTCACGCAGAAATCAAAAAAGTAAACGACGATTACTTTATTAGGGATTTAGGCTCAAAGAATGGCACCTACGTCAACCGGCTGCTGGTGGAGCCAGATGAGCTTATGAAATTAGAGCACGGTTGCTACATTAATTTAGGCTCAACCATGATTCAGTTTAACTTGTATTGATGAGGACGTTACGAAACATATTTGGAACAGCAGCCGCTATTTTACTGATTGGGTCGTTTTTCTTGCACTGGGTCCGGTGGATTGATCCTTTTTCAGGGCTGGACGGCTTTAGTGGGTTGAGTCTGTCGGCTGTCGAGGCCACATCTTTTGGCATTAGTGATCCGTGGCTATGGATATTTCCGGCAATAGGTCTCATTGTCCTCGTGGCACTGCTTTACGTCCGCTTGCCGCTTGAGCGCGTTGAAACCGGGTTCGGGCTGATTCTGCTGATCTGTTTTGTGACCGGATTTGTGTTTACATTTTCGAGAGCCAATATGTGGCTGACTCTGTTGGCACCTCAGCTTGCCTTTAACGAGGGAGCAAGGCTGCTTGTGCAGGGTATGGAAAGGGCTGACGGTACGGTCATACGCGCAGGCGTAGGCATTTATGGTTCTCTGGCGGGATTGGTCTGTGCGGGTTTTAGCGGCATTTTTGCACTTGCTAGCGCGGTTAATCCGATGGATGTGGAATCGCAAACAGCGGAGCATACATTTGCTCCGCTTCAGCCAGTTTTCATGCCTTTACCCAGATCTATGACGATGGTAGATGGTGTCGCTGACACAATCCCAGACGCGATAAATAGCCCGATCGCTGAGGAAAACACGTCTTTTGCATGGCTGATTGCAGTAGAAGGTGATAGCTTACCGATTGGCTCAACTTTTACTATTGGCACTGCGCGCACAACCATCGGCCGAACCGGGCAAAATGCGCTGGTTTTGTCAGATAAGTCGGTTTCTGGCCGACATGCAGAGATTTTTAGGAAGGCGGATCAATTCACCCTATTTGATCTGGAAAGTAGCAATGGATCATTTGTTTACAATAATTCTCTTGCAGATTGGCAGCGGATCACCCAGTATGAGCTTAAAGATGGAGATCGGCTAAAATTTGGCCGGACTATTTTTTCATTTGTGCATGTTTAGATTTACTCCTCACAAATCAAGCGGTCAAACACGGAGCCAAATCGCTGTGACCTTCATGTTGCTTGCCATGGTCGCTTGGGGGTGGCAAAGTACAGAAGCACAAGAAGGCATTGACCTTACCATCCAAAATGTTTCTGATGAGAATTTTCCCGCAATTAGTTTTGAGCTGACTCCTGTAAATATTGCCGGGGTGCCTTTCACAGACCTAACTGAAAGTGCCTTATCGGTGCTTGATGAATCGGGTGAACTGCCTATTGTTTCTTTCGATCGTGGACCTGATGCGGATGAGCCAATTTCTCTGATGATCGCCATTGACGCCAGTGGTTCTATGCAGCAAAGTGGGCAGCTAGCGGACGTCCGGGAGCAGGTAATTGCGTTCCGTGAAACACTCAGTCCGTTTGACGAAGTAGGTATCCTTTTCTTTGGCTTAGAATCAGATGGGATCGGGGTAGAAGTCTATCCTGCAGCCGATCCGCGTGAATTTGCTCCTAGCATGGATGGTGGTGGCAGCATCAACTTCATGAATCGGTTTGCGCCAAATGACCCTGACGCAGGCGCACCTCTGTATGATGCGTTATTTAGAAGCATTGAGGTGCTTGCGGCCGAAGCAGATTACGACCGACGGGCGGTTATTGTCCTGACAGATGGGGTAGACAGTGCGCGGGAAAATGGAGAGAAAGTCGAAGTAGGCAGCACACGAGCGGATGCCGATATTGTGATTGGGAAGGCGAAGGAACTTGGGATTCCGATGTTTATGCTTGGGCTAAGCGGAGGTGAGCCAGCAGACAGCGACGAGTGGCTTGACGCTATTGATGCGATTGAGCTAACCAAGCTAGCAACTGAAAGCGGTGGAAACGAAATTTTGTTTGTGTCTAGCTCAGGTGTATCAAGTATGTTAAGCGGTGTGGCTAATCAGTTAAAAACAAAATATTCTGTCACCACACAAGCTCAAATTGAGCCAGATAATGGACTACACCCGTTAACGATCAATGTAAAAACGAATCGGGGGGAAGCAGTCTTGATTCACGAAATTGTAGCTTTCTATCCTGTCAAGCCAGATCTGCAGCTTACCTACCGTGATAATGAGCAGACAAGTATGGTGAGTGAAACGCTCGCTGACGGCGTGTCTGGTACGCTGGTTTTTGAGCCGCTTATTTTAGCCCGCAACCCAATTTCAAAAGTTGATTATTTCATTGATGATAATCTCGTTTACACCAGCATGGCCAACCCATTTGATTTCGAGTTGGACACGACATCTCTGCTTGAAAGTGCGGTGACGATGACAAAGCTGAAGGTGGTGGTCACCGATAACCAAAATCCCGCAAATGTGAGCGAGATAGAGCAGTCGCTCTGGATTCAGCCGTGCAGCTTAACCTGTTTGGCGGCCGAAAATAACTTTACAACGCTGGATACAACCACATTTATGGCGATATTGAGTGCGCTAGCAGTTTTGGTTGTGCTGCTCATCTTTTTTGTCATTTTTACTATCTTGCGCAATCGACGCCAGCCGCAGGCTGAACTATTTGCCAATCAAACATTTCAACCCGTGCCGGTTAACGTTGAATCTAATCCGGCCGGTTATGTGTCACCCAGCCAGAACCCTGCGAAACCGGTTTTGATGACTGAACCCAATGTTTTGAATGACACAATTGTTGATCAACCATTGACAATAGCCGATAGTGAAATGCCAGATAATAGCGCAACAATTGTTGACGTAGAACCGAGCATTCCCAAAACAGAAGTGCTAGACCGGCCGTCTAGCCGCTTGGTGTATTTGTTTAGTCAAGAAAGCGGACAGCAGCATGCCTTAAATGGGGGTAGAATTACGATTGGCAGAACACCCGAAAACCAAATCTGCATAGCTGATACGGCCATTTCTAGTCAGCATGCTATTATTCAAATCGAAAATGACCAATTTGCTTTGTACGATGCGGGCGCATCAAATCCAATTTTTGTAAATGATCAGCCGTTGGAAAATGGGCAATTGTTGAAAGACGGGGATCGACTGCAGCTAGGACGGCAAATATGGGTGTTTAAAGACATTTCCAGCTAACCACAAAAATATGGCTCATTTATGGAACATGTTTCAAAGACCTTCCAAGCTTTTAAAACTAGAAAAATCACATTAATACTCAAAACGCAGCGACGTTGAAACAACTCAGGACAGCACACCGCTCTAAAGTTAAAAGTGGTACAAACGTCAAAGTTGCTGAATAAATACAGAATTTAAACAAACAGGACTTAAACAACCAAACTGATTTTTTGTAGGGCTACCCCTCGTGGGTGGCCGAGGCCCATAAAGGGCACTTCTACGAATCGTTTTGCGTAATTCCTAGCAAACTCAAATGGGACAACCACATTCATTCAGTCCCTTTACTACAACTATGGCAATCCCCCTCATCGCAGGTGCACAACTAGATACAGGTCAGAAAAGAGAGCGAAACGAAGACTTCTACTATCGTTCAGATCTTGATCCGGATGCAGGTGAAGATAAAGGGGCGCTTTTTATTGTGGCAGACGGTGTTGGGGGAAATCGTGGGGGAGCAGAAGCCAGTCAGGCTGCCTGCCATCATTTACCCAAACATTTTTTTAATCCAGACCTCGAAAATATGGTGGCGTTTGAACGCTTGTCAGAGTCAATCCGTTTAACTCACCTAGACATACGTGCGATTGCGGCCCAAGATCCGATTATGGCGGAAATGTGCTGTACGATTGTAATTTTGGTGATTTTGGATGGCGAGGCTCTGATTGCTAATTTGGGTGACGCACGCATTTATCGACTGCGGGATCATGAGCTCACGCAGCTTACCAAAGACCATAGTTGGGTCCAAGAACAACTAGACGCTGGACTAATTACGGCCGAAGAGGCGCGCCATCATCCTCATATTAATGTAGTGACTCGAACGCTTGGCGGTTCTTCTGTTCAGCAGCCAGACATACGGCCGATTCGTGTAGAGGAAGGTGATCGCTATCTGCTGTGCAGCGACGGCCTGCACGGTCCGGTTGAATTTGATGATCTGACCGCTTGGATGGATACACCCGTTGACCCGGAAATTATTGCTCAAGATATGGTGGATCACGCCAACCGGAATGGCGGGCCGGACAACATTAGCGCTGTTGTGGTGCAGGCAGGTAATTTTGCGGGAATGGTGCCTGCCGACAGTAGGCCGACAGCTATTTCAATGAGGCCTGTTTCCACTACTGCTCAGCCAGGAGGGGGAATAGGCACACTTTGGCCTCAACTTCTTAGCGGCCGGGCTTTTCCCATGATCGGAATCATGGGGCTGGCTGTGCTTGCCCTATTGGTATGGCTTATTTTCTCGGGTTCGGGTGGTAATGTGGAAGAAGCTGTGGCTACTGAGCCAATCGTAGCAATTGTCCCATCTACTGAAGAAAGTGCTGCCAATAGCCAAGTTGAGCTGTTAGCTACCTCTACCTTGGCCCCAGATGCAACTGCAACCGTTATTCCCACAGCAGCACCTACCGAAGCACCTACTTTGCCTCCCACTACGCTTATTCCAGAACCAACTGCAACCAGTATGCCGACCCTACCTCCCACTGTGGCTCCACTTGCGCCTGCCGTAGAAGCCCTGCCGCTTGAGCTGCTTGATTTAAGATGTGATCGGGATCATCCTTTCACACCAAGTGCAGAAATTGTTTTCAAGTGGCGCGGCAATCCCTCAGAAATGCTAGAGTCGGGCCAAGTGATGCAAATCGTAGTTCAGTCGGCCGATGGGTCCGGTGGGGTTTTCCGTCAGGTAGCAGATGCCGGGGCCAATGTGTTGCCAGCTCCCTCCAATGGTGAGTGGCAGGTGCCCCGCAGACTAAGTGCATTTGGGCTGGTGCCTGAAGGGGAGTTGAATTGGTGGGTGGAGTTTGTAGTGGGAAATGAGATTGTGGCCACATCTGAAAAAGGGTGCTTTCAAATTGAACCTGTTGCTGTAAATGTTAATAGCAGCTTCGTGATTAGATCACCCGCTTGGAGCAAACCCAGCTAATCTCGGCCGATCTTTTTGACCCTATGTCTGACTATCGCAAATTAATTGGTCAACAGATCGATGACTATCTGGTAAACGGGTATATTGCGTCTGGAGGGATGGCGGACGTTTACCGTGCAACGGATCTAAGCAATGGGCAAGATGTTGCTCTGAAAATTCTCTATTCTCACTACAGCCGAAATGTGGCCGTTAACGCCCGCTTTAAGCGTGAAGCAGATTCTTTGATCCTGCTAAATCATCCCAATATTATTGAGGTGTACAAAAGCGGCCGGGTAAACGATCAAGACCCATACATTTCGATGGAGTATATGCCGCATGGGTCACTGACTCACCAGCTCACATCGCTTCGGAATCAGGGAAATGCTATGGAGCCGGGCGTTGTCCTTAATTTGCTTCAGCAAATTGCTGATGCGCTGACCATTGCGCATGAAAACGGCATTGTTCACCGGGATTTAAAGCCCGCAAATATCTTGGTCCGGCCAGATGGCACACCAGTTTTAACTGACTTAGGGATAGCGGCTATGCATGATGCCAACACCCGCTTAACAGTTGAAAATCAGATGATCGGCACACCTGACTATATGTCACCGGAGCAAATTCGGGCGGAGGAGCTGGACGGCCGGTCAGACATCTACTCGTTTGGGGTAATGATGTATGAAATGCTGGCTGGGCGTAGGCCGTTTGAGGCGGAAAGCCCGATGCTAACCCTGCATCAGCATTTAAATGTTGAACCTCCTCCCCTTACATTGTTTGCGTCTCAACTGCCTTCGGCCGTAATTGACATTGTGCATCGGTGCCTACAAAAAGATCAGGCTGATCGATACCAAACAATGGAAGAGGTGCGAGATGCAATTGGGGCTGTTTTGCGCGGCGAGACCCCCAGCCCGCCTCGGCGAAATCGGGTCATGGTTGCTATAGTTAGTCTTGTTTCTCTGATAGGATTAGGCGCGGCCGGGGCATTTGCTTTCAGTCAGAACCGGCAGCAAGAACCGAATGCCGTTGTGCCTATTGGTGTAGCTACCAATGCGCCTTTACTTAGTGAATCTCCAAGTTTAGAAAGTATAGTAGCTGATGTTGACATAGCTATTCCTGCAACGGAAGCATCTGCAACTGAAACCATCGTACCCGAAACCAGCGCGGCTGAAGAAATTTCAGCAATTGACACCCCTGTGCCTGAGCAGTTGGTTGTTACTGCAACCTCTAGTCCCACACCGATTCCGACAGAGACTAGAACCCCTGTGCCCCCGACCAATACGCCGGAGCCGACAGTTGATGAGTTTGCGGGGAAGGGAAATGGCCTGCCGATCCAGTTTGAGAATGATGATACGTGGCTTATGGAAGGGGACGCTGATGGAGGCATGCTGGTTACAGACGAAGAAGCCTACGCCGGTGATTTTTCCGGCCGACTTAATTATGATTTTTCGGCCGGGAACACACTGGTAGTCATCCAAGAGAATGCTGTTCCGTCTGGTAATGCATCTGCGTTAACTGCAAGGGTCTGGGGAGACGCATCTAATCATGAATTGTTCGCGCTAATACGTGACACCAATGACCAAGAGTGGATTGCGTCCTTCGGTGAAATTGATCACACAGGATGGCAGTTGATGTCGGCCGGGCTTAGCATAAGCCAATTGTCGGCCGTTGACGACGATCAGGGGCAGGCTCGACAGCCCTTCACATTTTTGGCCATCCAGCTAGAGTTTGGCGGTGGCAGTTCAACAATCGGGACAGTTTACTTAGATAGCATTTCATTCCAAACACCTGCAACCAATACACCGGTTGCCACCGCAACACCTGTAGCAACTAATACGCCCGAAGCTACCCCTACACTTTCCAGCCCAAGCATCACAATGCGTGTGTTGGAGGGCTTTCGCTGTGATGAACAGGAACATCAGCGTGAGATGGATGAAAATATCGGGTTTAAGTGGCAGGCTAGTATAGATGACTCTGAGCTAGCAGATAGGGCTGGGGAGCGTTTTGTTGTGACGGTTAATGGAGCTGGTGGTTCATTGAGTTTGAGCTTCACATCTTCATTTAGCTCAAACGAAGGGGAATGGTTCGTATTTATAGAGCCAGAAAAATTTCAGGTAAACCAGTCATATCGTTGGTTTGCCACATATTTAGATGCCAATAATCAGCAGCTGGGCCAG
>JBCCSO010000081.1:0-12480 GCA_039199965.1 Chloroflexota bacterium
CTGACGTCGACGACGATGCGATCGTCCTCGCTGGCGCCGTACTGCTTCGCAAGGGCGTCACGGTGCCGCCGGGACAGTCCGGGACGTCGACCGATCGCACCCTGGACAACTTCGACCTGAGCGACTTCTGGACGTCGGATGACGGAGCCCAGTATCTCGTCCAGGGAGACCTCAGCGGCTCGACCTCGTCCGACGACGTGGTGATCGTGAACGGTGCCGTCGTTCTCCAGGAGGGCTTCGCGGTTCCGGGTTTATCGTTACGGAAACGGGCCTGATGCGCAGAAACTGAAAGAGGCTACTACAGAATGGCGTCTTTTGGAGAAACTGGCTGACAATAAAGCATTGATTGAGCTAAGACCTAAGACCGGCCGGACCCATCAGCTAAGAGTCCACATGACCGCAATCGGCTACCCGCTGGCTGGTGATGCCCTCTATCAGCTATCAGACGAGGACTATCTCGCTTGGTGTGACACCCCTGAGAAGTTTCCCAATTTGGGTTTTCACAGGCACGCACTCCACTGCTGGCGCTACCAGTTTGTGCATCCCATCACCAATGAAAGCACGACAATTGAGGCTCCTCCGGACGATTTTGATGCTACCGTATGAATTACAACAATCCTAAATAAAATTAAAAAGCCTACTCATATTCAAACTTAAATATATCCGGCCGATTGTAGTGCCCAACCACATCAAAATCGAGCTTGCCTCTTACAACCTCACCCATATTCAGGTCCGCGTAGAGAATGCCTTCTTCTCCAAACAGCGGTCCAGCAATCACATGCCCCATCGGGTTAACAATCACGCTGCCCCCGCGACACATCTCCTCTGGCTGCTTGTCCAGCTCTTCTATCATGGCTAGATCATTGGGGTACATTGATTTGGTGACGTATTGATTGCATCCTAGTACAAAGCAGCGTCCCTCTTGCGCGATGTGGCTCATCGTCGCTTGCCACGTGTCGCGGCTGTCGGCCGTCGGGGCTAAGTAAATATCGACTCCCTGACTGTACATCGCCATACGTGCCAGTGGCATGTAATTCTCCCAGCAGATAAGCCCACCTAGTGTGCCATATTCAGACTCAACTGTGACCAACCCAGCGCCATCTCCTTCGCCCCAAATCAATCTTTCGCTACCCGTTGGTTTGAGTTTGCGGTGATTTCCCAGCAGCGACCCGTCTGGCCCAAAGTAGAGCATGGAACAGTAAAGGGTTCCACCTTCTCGCTCCATAACCCCAACTATGACATATGCTGCGGCCGCTTTTGCCGCTTGCCCAATGGCGGCTGTTTCAGGACCGGGCACATCAACTGAATTTTCCCAGTACTGCTGCCAGACTGATCGGCCGTCTCCCGTTCGGCTGCCGACCACCATGCCAAAACTCAAACCGCGCGGGTAGCAGGGGATAAAGGCCTCAGGGAAGAGTATAAGATTGGCATCGTTTTCGGCCGCTTCATGAATCAGCTGCACCGTCTTGTCGGTCGTTTTTTCTTTGTTAAATAGCACCGGGGCAGCTTGGACAACTGCCACTTTGAGATTCTTTTGGGTCATATTCTGTGAACTTGTTCCTGTTTTAAAATGTCAGCGGGTATGATACTCTTTTAAGGCATTGATTAAAATAATTCCTCGAGAGATTTTGTGATGAGAACTTTGAAATCCACTTTATTACTTCTAATTTGTTTAGGTCTGCTGTCTGCATGCGGCTTCAATATTGATACAACTGAGGTTGAAAATATTGTTGATGATGTGTCAGAAGATCTGGGTCTACGGCCGACAGAAACCCCAACACCAGATGGTGGTCCACCGCCTACCCCAACACGCACCCCCCAAGCGACCTTGATCCCCACGTTTACACCAGAAGCTCAAGGCACTATCCAAACGGGGGCAGGACCCAGTGCGGCCGATTCTTCCTCATCGGGCACTGTGTTTGAAGTTGTCGAGGTTACTTTATCAGGTGAAGTGTACGTCGTGCAGGCGGGGGATACGCTAGGTGAAATCGCTCAACGATTTGATGTGACCTTAAACGAACTCTTCAGCGCAAATCAAGATCTGATTATCAATGAGGATTTGATTGAAGTAGGGTGGGAACTTCAGATTCCCGAATAAATAGATTCCCAAGAGACACAAATTCAAAAAATAAAAAAGGGCACCCATCGGGTGCCCTTAGTTTGTTTAAATAAGTAGAAGGTAATCTACATTGGCTCAGCTTCTAACTCTGTGTTTTCTGACTCAACGACGCTCAAGACGATTTCATCATCAATAAAATCAACTGAAACGGTTGACCCATCGGTAATCTTGCCTGCGAGAACTTCATCGGAAAGACGATCCTCGATTTCCATCTGGATCACACGACGCAGTGGCCGCGCACCGTATTCTGGATCATACCCTTCCTGGGCAATCCAGTCTTTAGCTGCATCCGTCGCTGTGATTCGGATATCGTTATCCAGAAGACGCTCATTTACTTCTTCAAGCTGAATGTTGACAATCGCACGAATATGTTCTTTTGATAACTGACGGAAGACAATGACAGAATCAACACGATTTAAAAACTCTGGGCGGAACGCTCGTTTAAGTTCGTCCATCAACTTCTTCTGCATTTCAGAATGCTCGCGTGCCTCTGCGGCCGATGCGTCCTGCTGGAAGGAAAATCCTAGGTTTGGCTGACGCTTAATCGCATCTGCACCTACGTTCGAGGTCATAATGATCATCGCATTCCGGAAGTCAACCTTCTGACCTTTTGCGTCGGACAGTTGCCCTTCCTCCATGATCTGGAGCAAGATGTTAAACGTCTCAGGGTGAGCCTTTTCAATCTCGTCGAAAACCACGATCGAGTATGGGCGGCGGCGAATTGCTTCGGTCAGCTGACCAGCATCTTCATAACCGACATATCCCGGAGGAGAGCCAACCAAGCGGCTAACGCTGTGGCGCTCCATGAACTCTGACATATCAAGCTGAACTAGCGCGTCAGCCGTACCGAACAGGAATTCAGCTAGGGCCTTGGTAAGTTCAGTTTTACCGACACCTGTTGGTCCAAGGAAAATAAATGATCCAATTGGGCGACGCGGGTCCTTTAGACCAGCGCGGGCTCGGCGAACCGCTTTTGAAATTGAAACAATCGCTTCATCTTGACCGATAATTGCATCGCGTAGGGCTTCTTCCATACGGAGCAAGCGAGCTGATTCTTCCTCGGTTAGCTGTAGAACGGGGATGCCGGTCCACATGGCTAAAACTTCAGCGATGTCTTCGGCCGTTACGCGCAAGTTATATCCTTGTTTGCCCGCCCGCATGTCGTCCAAGCTGCGCTGGAGTTTCTCTTCTTCCTCACGCAGGGCTGCAGCATCTTCAAAGCGCCCTTCATCTAGAGCAACTTCACGCTGTGTGCGCAAATCACGAAGGTTGTCATACACCTCATTGATGTCGGCCATTTGTGGAGCGCGGTACATCCGCACCCGGCTAGCACCTTCGTCAATTAGGTCGATGGCTTTGTCTGGTAAAAATCTTTCTGTAACGTAGCGGGTTGACAGCTTAACAGCCGCTTCTACCGCTTCTTCAGTAATTTCTAAGTTGTGATGCTGCTCATATGCACCCTTGACGCCGTACAAAATTTGTACCGCTTCTTCTGGGGATGGCTCGTCTACGTGAATAGGTTGGAAGCGACGCTCCAAAGCCGCGTCACTTTCGATGTGTTTGCGATACTCTTCTAGTGTGGTTGCGCCGATGGTTTGCAGTTCACCACGCGCCAGAGCTGGCTTCAAGATATTGGCAGCATCAACTGATGAACCGGCCGAGCCTGCGCCGACCAGCATGTGCACTTCGTCAATGAACAAGATCGCATCGCTAGATTTTAGCTCATCGATAATGCGTTTGAGCCGCTCTTCAAACTGACCGCGATACATGGTGCCAGCAACTAAGCTACCGACATCTAGCTGAAGAACGCGCTTATCTTGCAAAATTTCTGGAACTTTGCCATCAACAACGCGTTGCGCTAAGCCTTCAACAATAGCAGTTTTGCCAACACCCGGTTCACCAATGAGCGCTGGATTGTTTTTGCTGCGGCGAGCCAAAATTTGGATCACGCGCTCAATTTCAGTTTGACGGCCAATCACCGGATCTAGCTTTCCATCCTCAGCTAAGGAGGTTAAGTCAGTCGCTAGCTGATCCATGAGTGGGGTTTTCGATTTTTCTTTGTTTTGTTTGCGGGGGCGACGGCGCGTTTGGCGTTCTCCCGCTGGTACTGGGCTTTCTTTGAGCATCCGGCGAGTTTGGCGACGGATTTGCTCAGTGGTGACCCCAAACTTTTTGAGTATATCAACCACAGTGCCATCATTTTGGCGAGCTAGCCCTAGCAGTAAGTGTTCAGTAGAGATGTAATGTTGTCCCATCCGGCGAGCTTCTTCAACCGCAAGTTCAAGCACGCGCTTGGTTGTTGGGGCTAACTCAATTTTGGTGAAAGGGGTACGGGTTCCCGTGCCAACCATTCTCTCAACCATGGCCTGTACGCGGCCGACCTCGAGTCCAACATCACGCAGTACACGCCCAGCAACGCCGCCTTCCTCACGAAGTAATCCAATCAGTAGATGTTCACTTCCAATGTAATTGTGATTCAGCCGCTCAGCTTCTTCTTGAGCGAGGCTTAGAACTCGACGTGCACGTTGTGTAAAACGTTCCCAATTCTTGGAATTCATGAAATATGCCTCATATAGTCTGGCAGTGAGAATATAAATCTGTGCCTTATTAGCTAAAACAGTCTCCAGCCCAAAATGATTATCTTCTCTTCCTAACCATCTATTCTAAAACTACAAGGCTGCTTTGCGCTTATTAAACAATCTAATCCTAAAAGTTTAGCAGAAAATCGCTTTGTTTTGTCAATTGTGGGATTAATTTTAAGATGTATTACCTACTAACACCAGTTAGAGTTTCGTTAGGCGTTATTTTCTAATCATGTATGCGGGATTTACTGATGAGTGTCTAATAAACTCAGCTATTTTCAAGCAAAAAGCGGGCAAACGATGATTATTTGGCATCGTTTGCCCACCCGAGAATCACTGTTAAATCGCTAGCATGTAGGATGTGGCGGTTGCTACCCCTGTTTTTGCCGATTAAGCATCCACAACCTCTGCGGTAACTTCTGCTTCTTTCAAGCTCAATCCCAGCTGTCTATTTTTCATATCAAGCTTAATAATTTTAACCATAAATTCATCCCCTTTTTTCATGATCTGAGATGGATGGTCAACTTTTTCATTGGAAATTTCGGAAAGATGCAACAAACCCTCTAGTGGAATTCCCCCTTCAATGACTGCAAACGCGCCGTATTTTTCGATTTTGGTAATGCTTACATGAACAAGATCACCTTGTTGGTAGACACCTTCGGCCGTTTTCCACGGATCTTCCATGAGTTTTTTAATGCTTAAGGCGATGCGCGCTTTTTCCTCATCTATGCTGAGAACATATACCTCAACTTCATCACCTATCGAATAGTGATGCTCCGGGTTTGATATTCGGGTCCAGCTCAGCTCTGATAGGTGAACCAAACCTTGAATCCCGCCAATGTCTACAAAAATGCCGAAGCGTTCAATGTTGACAACCCTGCCTTTCATCACGCTTCTTTCTTTTAGTTCAGCAAGCCTTTCTAGGCGCTTTTCCCGCTTGGTTGCCAATCCAGCTTCCTGCGCAGACAAGATCAAGCGATTGCGGTCAGGCTCCACCTCAATAACTTTTGCTGTTAGTTTTTTGCCTTGGAAAAATGCCAGTGCTTGTTCATTGCGAATTTCGTGCTGACTCAGCCCCAATTGAGAGGCGGGGACGAAGGCCCTCAACATACCGATATTGGTCAAAAGTCCCCCCCGATTTTTACCCGCGATTGTCACTTCAATTTTCTCACCAGACTTTAGCAGTTCCCGAGCTTTATTCCACTCTTCCGCCATGATGGCTTGCTGAATAGATAAGCTGATTGTGCCGCGGCTGTCTTCTGGGTCAGTGACCAATACCTTGACTTCAGTTCCAATTTCGAGCGTGTCCCGCTCATCTGATTCCAGCTGCTCGATTTCACGTGGGTCGACCAAGCCTTCAGATTTGGCACCAATATCCACAAGGATATGATTGCCTGAAATTGATACGATGTGTCCTGTGCAGATTTCCCCCATCTTTGGGACTTTTAGACCGAAATCTCCCTCTAATAGAAACGCCATGGGATGGCTGGATAAGTCCGTCGCCTGTTCTCCATTCATAAATTTATTAACTACCTTTGACTAAAATTGTTCCGCTTCCCAAGTACTTGGTTTACCAACTCAGAGGATGAGCTGAACCCCCAAATACAAGTTTGCGCCTACTCGATACTGCCACATTTAGGTGCATGAACTATTAGAATTATAACTTTACTAGAGTGGAAATTACAAAAAGGGGCAGTGAAAATAAGTGATTGAACGTGAAATGTAAGTTTATGTGTAAGCAAACGTAGCACAAAAAATCGAGATCAAGCATTTGTAAACTTAATCTCGATTCTAACTTTGATTTGACTGAAACGGGATGGTGCTAAAAAACAGCCAAGTTTAGAGATAAATGCTAGTCAACGATTTTGACTAGATGGTATTTCCGCTTGCCTTTGCGCAGCACAACAAACTGACCTTCGATGGCGTCTGAACGGTTAATAGTTTGATCGATACCGGCCGACTTTTGATTGTTGATATAAATACCTCCCCCTTCAATTGAGCGCCGAGCATCTTTTTTACCAGAAGCTACACCACTCTGAGCTAAGACGTCGACCAAACTTTTCCCACCGTCTAGCTCGTGGCCAGAAATCTCTGTGGATGGTACTTCAGAGAATATGTCACTAATCTCGTCAGCACCCAAGCCCTCAATAGACCCACCGAAGAGGACACTTGTTGCCTGTTCTGCTTTGGCTAAAGCGGTCTCTCCGTGAACCATCTTAGTTATTTCTTGGGCCAGCCGTTTGTGCGCTGTACGCTGATGAGGGGCTTCTTCATGGGCTGCGCTTAATTCGTTGACTGTATCTTGGGGTAAAAAGGTGAACTTTTTGAGGTATGGCACCACATCGCGATCATCCGCATTGATCCAGAACTGGTAAAAGCGGAATGGTGAGGTTTGATTTGGATCAAGCCAGACTGCGCCAGAAGCTGTTTTTCCAAATTTTGTGCCATCAGCCTTGGTGATGAGGGGAAAAACCAGTGCGTGTGCCCGTCCGCCCTCCCGTCTAATCAGGTCGGTTCCGGCCGTTATATTGCCCCACTGGTCGCTGCCTCCGGTCTGCATTACACAATTGTGCTCTCGGTAAAGGTGGAGAAAATCGTATGATTGAAGGAGCATGTAGCTAAACTCTGTGTATGAGATACCGCCATCCATACGGCCTTTAACAGAGTCTTTCTGTAGCATGACGTTGACACTGAACTGCTTGCCAATGTCGCGTAAAAAGTCGATTAAGTTGAGTTTGCCAAGCCAATCGGCGTTGTTTACTAACTTAGCTGGATTTGTTTTAATATCAAAGTCGAGTAGCATGGCTAACTGTCCCCGAATTTGCGTTAGATTGTGCTCGAGCTGCTCGCGTGATAGCAGATTGCGCTCTGCGCTCCGGCCGCTAGGGTCACCTATCATGCCGGTGCCGCCACCGGCCAGTGCGATTGGTGTATGTCCAAATCGCTGAAAACGTGCCAGTGCTACCATGGGCACCAAATGACCAACGTGCAGCGAGTCAGCCGTGGGGTCAAATCCGTTGTACAGCGAGATCTTCTCGTTTTTGACTAGGTTTGGGACATGCTCGGTGAAGTCAAAAACCAGATCACGCCACTGAAGCTCTTCTAAAATTGTGTTTGTCATGTTTTATTTAATTGGATTGGTTGATACATTGATAAACAATGTGGTTTTGGAAAAAGGCAAAAAAAAACGCGGCCATGGCCGCGTTTGAGCAATTGATGATGTTGGGCATGCCTTAATAACCGGCCATGCCACCCATGCTTCGGCGGCGTGTCGTAAAATTCGAATAATAATAGTAAAAGACATGCGCGAAATGTTCCATGTCGGCATAATATCAGCCACGCTTTTATCCGTCAAGAAACGGGTTGGTTCGAAATCTAAATGGACTCATCACCAAGGCTCAATCCCCAAATGCTGCTAAATGCCTACTGTCAAGGGTATTTTCCCATGTCGCATGATGGTGCTATTTACTGGTATGACCCCAACCCAAGAGCGATTCTGCCGCTGACTAAGCTTCACATTTCAAAATCACTAAGGCGAACGCTTAAGCGTACCCAAGTCAGATCGGCTGATGGGTCTTTACACTATTTTACAGACATAGGTCACCCGCGAAATTCATCTAAATCAGCCCTTGAAATCAAACTCAATACAGATTTTTTGGGGGTGATACTCGCCTGCGCTGACCCCGGCCGAAGGGGAGGATGGATTGATGATCAAATTATCGATGTATACAACCAGCTTCATGAATTAGGCTGGGCTCACAGTGTGGAAACTTGGCAAGACGGAAAACTTGTTGGCGGTTTGTATGGGGTGGCGGTCAAAGGGCTTTTTGCTGGAGAAAGTATGTTTAGCCACCGGACAGATGCCAGTAAAGTTGCTCTTGCGTGGCTGGTGCAGCACATGCGCGAGCGCGGGTTTATGCTGCTTGATGTACAGTTTGAAACGCCTCACCTAAAAAGTTTGGGGGTCACAAACATTACGCCTGAATACTACCGTCATTTACTGTCGCTTGCCTTGAACGTAGAGCCTATCCATCCTTTTAAAATCTGAGACTTAATCCCCTTGATCTAACCCTGAAGCCGTTTAATTGTGGCGCTGATCCTGCCGAAAGCCTCATCAAGCACCTCCTTCTCTTGCCCAAAAGCAATACGAAGATGGCGATCCATGCCAAAAGAGTCACCAGCACCTACGAAAACACTGGCATCTTGACACAGTGTTTCCATAAGCTCAGTTGAGTTGATTTCCAAATGGTATTTGACAAACGTGACGGCCGATGCCTGTGGGGGGGTGTAGCTAAACAATCCTTCCTGTTCCTCCATCCAACCTTCCAAAATTGGATATCCTTTGCGAATGTAGTCTCGGGTCCGTTTGATAAGTCGCGGGCGCACTTCGGCCGAAAGCGCATGGGCAGCTAGGTGGTTGCTCAGCATGGTGGCGGTGATGGTAGTGTATTCGTGTCTGCGCCAGATATCTTCTATTGTGTCCGCGGGTCCTACAATCCAGCCAACGCGCAGTCCGGGTAGACCATATGCCTTGCTCATGCTACCTAGTGCCAGCACCTTGTCATATTGACTATAAAATGATGGTGTCTCAGCCTCACGCAGCCGCTCAGCACCGCGATATACCTCGTCTGCCAATATCCATGCACCTACCCGGTCAGCTGCGGCTACGATTGCATCCATTTCTGATTCAGTCAAAATGTAGCCGCTTGGATTGTTTGGATTAACTAAGGCGATGATTTTCGTTTTGTTATTTACTTGTGCATTCAAATCATCAACGTCAAGGGCCCAACCGTTTTCCGGCCGTAAATGAAAGGGTCTGACAACGTGATTGTAGTTTTGGGCAATGCCCCACACCTGCTTATACGTGGGTGTCATGGTCGCTACTTCGTCCCCAGCTTCCAAAATAGTTTGGCTGATGATGTGGTTGGCTTCGGCTGCACCGACTGTAACCAGTACGTTTTCATCCCACACGGCCCCATCGTACAAGCGAGCAATATTTTGGCGTAGCGCAGGATTTCCGTTGACGTGCGGATAGTTGATTTCTGTGGCCATTAATTTGCCAAGCATATCCTGATCACCATTGAGCAGGTCTTCTAGGCTAATGGGATGCACACCACTTTCTGTGAGGTTGAATTCGACAACCTGTTCCCAAACTGATTGGGTATATTCAAGATCAAAGGGGGTAAATTGAGCTGATTCCATAGTTATATTTTAGGCTATTTAGGTTACGCATGCGTGTCCATCATGGCAGGAACATTAATTTCTTTGACGCAGCAAAAGGGGGATAAAGTGAGCAGGGTTTTGACGATTTTGACTAAATCACTCACCGGCATACCAAACCGGCCGTCATATGTGGGCATGTGTTCAGCTTCTTGCTCTAGTGCAAATTCAGTAGCGATAAGGCCGGGATTAACGCAGGTGACCGCAATGCCGTCTTTTCGGCAAATTTCCCTCAGTGCGTGAGCCATCCCTAATACCCCAAATTTTGATGCGCTGTAGGCAACTTCAGGCGCGCCGACATTTGGGAGCGAAGAGGTCGATCCAACTACAACAATTTTTCCGTGTTTAGCCTTGCGTACGTTTGGGAGCAGCGTTTGAATGCAATCGATGGCGGCCGTTAAGTTTACCTGAATGACTCTCAAATTTTCGGCCGGGTCGATCTTTTCAAAGTCGTAGCTTTGTGTGAACGCAGTTGATTCCCAGATGCCCGCATTGTAGACCAACATATCAATCGGTTTGTCTACAATCTCTCTAGAAATGATCTTTGCGCAATCTGATTTTGTTAGGTCAGTTTTGACCCAGATGTAATTGACATCATCTGAACGATCCTCTGTTAGCCATTTCGGCTTTGATCGGCTAATAGCCCAAACAGTGTCATTCTCCTGAGGTAGGCCGGTCGAAAAAGCAGCCCCAAGTCCTCGACTTGCACCAAAAATTATTAAATTTGCCATGATATTTTCTGTAAAAATACGATAGAACCTTGATTTATGTGAAGAAAGCGTTAACAATTAAGTAGGACCTCAGTACGTTTGAAGCTACTTCTTAATGTATACGTTAGGGAAAACGAATGTATTCCCACCGTGGAAACCTACCCAGCTTAGCTGGTATTTGGAAATAGGAAAGGAAAAGTTACTCTAGACTAGAGAAAACAGCTACACAACAGGACGGAGCCTTGATCCCGTGCAGCTATTGCTAAGCTTTGGCCTAGCAGACATACGGTATGAATATGAAAGCACACAAGCCAAACAGAGATAACCCCTACATTCTCACCGACAGAGAAACGTTTAACAATTGTATTGCGAAACTTGATGCTTCACCCTTTTCAGATGAGGAAGGATTTTTTGGCCCGGACAGCATATCTTGGAAGGTGTTCCGCGAGCCGTGTATTTTACTAGGAGGATACAGAGCTGTTTTCTTGCAGATGGCTCATCCGGCCGTGGCCCAAGGTGTTGAGCAAAGCAGCAGCTTTCGACATGATCTTGTCGGGCGCACAAAGAGAACCATTACAGCCATGTACTCGCTGATTTTTGGCTCAAAAGCAACCTCTTTAGGGGCGGCAACGGCGATGCACAACATCCATCATCAGGTTTTTGGAACTGTGCCAGATAATGTAGATTCTTCATGGGCCGGTAAGCCATTTAGAGCCAATGATCCAGAGCTCATCCACTGGGTGGGTACAACAACATTGCACACAATTCTCGTAATGTTTGAATGTTTTATCCGCAAACTGGACCCTGTAGAAAGGACTCAGTTTGCGAATGAGATGAAAATTGTTGCCTTCCTGTGCGGGTTACCCACGCCCTACCATAACGATGGGACGCTAGAAAGCTTAGACCGCATGTTTAAAGACGTTTTGGCCAGTGATCAACTTGCAGTGGGTGATGTGGCTGTAGGTATTGCAGATGACTTATTGAATTTTGTTCCCGGAAGTTTAGATGCCAAACTTACCTTTGGCCTGCTACCCCCTGTCATACGTGATTTGTATGGCATTAATTGGACGGAAAAGGAACAAAAGGCTCACGAAAAAGTGGTTGCACGCATATCGTTTTTAAATCGATCAATTCCAAGAACGTTCCGTTACGTTCCTGCTTACCATCAAGCAGTCGCCCGTGTGGAAAAAGGGAAAAATCAGAATTCTGGAAAAGGTCCACGCACGAACAGTCGGAATGAACAGGCTAATCAATTTTATATGAAGTTCTTTGGAATGAATGGGTAGCGTACCCTGTAAGATTAAAAACCTTAGGTCTTTGTGACGGCGAGTTCCGGCTTCGATGGGCTCAACCTCCGCCGAGAAAGATAGACTGAGTTTGTCGAAGTCGAGGTCATATTTCGTCACAGTCTACTAGGACTAAAGACAAATCATAGGGTCATATTCAAATTGCTTTGTGATCCTCTCTTTAGTCGTAAAGAAATTGCCCGTTAAGTTGGAGCGTTTATTAAATTTTTGTTCTTGCCTCAAATAATATTGTATGAAAGATGATGGTTGATAGTTCAATCATCATCTTTTTTCGTTGGATGTAATATGGGTTTCACATATACTTATCAAACAGTTGTTAGAATTTTTTTGACTAGAAATATGGCCTTAAATTCAATTTCTTGGATAATTGGACGCAGGACCTGCGTTTAATAAAAATTTGTAACCATTATTTTACACCCTTTCTGCTTAGGCGATTTACAAATTTGAAAGACCCAGTCTAGATTCGTTAAATCGCTTCACAGCCGTTTTCAAAAAATAATCATTCAAAAAGAATTTTGAAAACGGCCTTCCTTGGAGAAATA
>JBCCSO010000082.1:0-12472 GCA_039199965.1 Chloroflexota bacterium
CCCAGTTCAGACACAATTCGCATCCGAATAGGATGAATAATTAGGTTAGCTTTGTTCATATGCAGTCTATTATCAAAATTGACAACAGGATTCTATTCTCAAAAACGATAACAGTCAAGAGGGAACTTATTGCAAGCACCCAATTAACTCAAGGACAGCACTAAGGTGCTGTCTTCAGCCAGCCCAAATAGTTAATCTCTCAGTAATATTTATTGAGTCCACTGAAAAAAGGTGTTTTCGAGACCCGACAGGTTTATAAATCTGCCTCTCAGTGCAGGAAACAACGGTGATAGAAACCTGTCAGGTCTTTTTTCAGCAGAGTCATTTATTCAGACTAAAAAATATGCTCAAAAAACTGTTGACAATATTCTGGTGGGGTTTGTGTAGCACCCTACTCCTTCTAACCTTATCTGGCTACTTCGCCAGATGGTTTGCACTGGCTGAATTTGCTGTTAGCTTTAGACCCTTCTACTTGTGGGTGGCAATCCCCTTAGTTGCTGCGGGGCTACTTTTTAAACAACATGACTCACTGCTATTATTGCTACTGTGCATCATTTTAAATGGGGGTGAAATTTTGCCCTACTATATTCCCGAAACTAAAGGCAAAATCTACACGACAACGATCTTGGTGTATAACGTAGATAAAATCAGAATGCCACAAGTTGGCGTGGCTGAAGTAGCCACACTAGTTGATGAAGCCGATGCAGACATTGTGGTTTTGCGAGAAGTTGGAACACAACCAGCCAAAGACCTTCTTAACAGGTTTTCTTCAGACTACATCTACTCTTTTTCTCATCAGCACGAAGAACGTGACGGCGTTTTAATCTTGAGCAGATATCCAATCAGTAACGCAAAAATGATTGACATGGGGACGTGGCGGCCGGCCGCAGTCATGAATCTAAGTATCGAGGATGAGTTGGTTCATCTCGTGGCTCCCCATCCTGCAAATCCTTTTCATGAGTTTGAGGAGAGGAATAGATATCTAGATGGACTCACATCATATCTGGAAAAATTTGGTACAGACTCACACCTCATTGTTGCAGGAGATTTAAATGTGACTATGTGGTCAAGCATGTATAAACAGATTGAAAAAACCGGCATACGGAATACGAGATTGGGTCATGGCATTTTGCCTACTTGGAGGGTTCCCGGATTCGGTTTTGAAGTTCCCTTTATCTACTTTCCACTTGACCATGTCTTGATCAGCGATGAAATATACATATTCTCAACAGAAACGCTCCCATCCCCCGGTTCTGACCACCAACCCATATTAACTCGTTTGTGGATCAGCTAAGCAGATGCACGAATCACTAAGTTTGGTCTGAGTAGAGCCTGCTCTTTTGAAGCTTCTTTGTTGTCGATTTGGGTCAAAAGCATGCGGGCCACGCGCTCTCCGGCCGCTTCTACCGGTTGTTGGACCGTTGTTAGAGGTGGGTGCAAAAACTCCGTCATCGGGATGTTGTCATAACCGGTTACCGCAATATCTTTGCCAACTTGCAAACCTGCGGCCGCAATCACATTCATCGCCCCAATAGCCAAAATGTCGCTCACGCACACAATCGCAGTTGGCCGATCGTTTTCAGGCAGATTCAAAATCGCTTGAGCAGACCGATAGCCCGCTTCAACAGTCCCATCCATCCGTACAACCCAATCTGGCCGGGTGTGGGTACCCATTTTTTGCATTTGGTTAAAGTAGCCCCGTTCCCGATCTTCACCAGCGCGTGATCCTTCTGCCCAAGTAAAAAGAGCGATTTTTTCATGCTGCTTGCTATGTAAATGATCAACAACAAGTTCAATACCATACTGGCCGTCAATATCAACCCAATTAAACTCCCAGTCGTCATTAGCCCGGCCGAACGTGGCAAATGGAATGTTTTGGTCAATTAATTCAGCCACCCGCGAATCATCATGATCTGTTGAGGTGAGCACATAACCACTCACCTGCCCAGTGTAATAAAGATCCCAAAATCGATTGGCTTTGGCCTCATCATTTGGAAACATTAGAACATGGTACCCCTCATCTTGCAGGGTGCGGGTGGTGCTATACAAGAAGCGATCAACAATCGGGTTTAAGGCATCTCTCGGTGACCAAGAAAAGCCAATGAGGTTTGATTTCTGGGTCCGTAAGTTTCGGGCGGCGATATTGGGCTGGTAGTTTAGCTCTTTGATCGCATCCCAAATACGAGCTTCAGTTGTAGTCGAGATAAATGCTTTGCCGTTAAGAACCTTTGATACGGTTTGATAACTTACGTCAGCTTTTTTTGCGACATCTTTTAGGGTTACACGTCCCATTTGGCTGACTCCTGTGTGAGTTTTTAACTGAAATTCCTGCTTAATTTTAGCGCAAAATGCCCGTTTAATAAGTATCTTGAGTTAACTTAATAAGCCTAAATTTTTAATTGCAACCTTTACAAGCACCTAGATTACGTTTAATCCCGCTTTTGGTCCTATTAAAACCTAGGGTCATTTAGTCCCACCTAGGTATACAACATTATCACAATACTATAGGGATATACCTCGCGGGCCACTACAATTTTTATACTAATTTTTGCGCCTGTACAGCACAGCCAGACAATCTAGGCGGTGCCAAACGTAATATGAATATTGATCAACTAAGAAGGGATTTTGAGCCATACAGAGATAATCTCCGCCGATCCTACTTTGAGTCGACTATAAGCCTCGTCGGCCTTCTATTTGTTGTTCCAATTTTAGGTTTCACAATATTCAACTTTCAAGACTATTTGTGGCATTTCAGTATTGGCATGGCCATTATTGTTTTAATCAACATACTAAATGCCTGTTGTCTCATTCTTGATTTTAAGTTGGACAGACCACTATTTGCTCTTATCGCGTTTTGTTTAAGCTATGCCCTTAATTTCGCAATATACCCTATTCTGTTTCAAGGGTTGACCAATTTCATCACGATCTGCTTTTTAATCCTTTTTTGGCTGATTATTCTTACGTATTTCCCACCCCGCTGGTGGTTTCCTAGCATCTCCTTCAATTTGGCTGTTTGTGCAATTTTTATTCTATTTGACTACTATCAGCCGGCTTATAGACTAAGCCCATCATTCAGAGTTCAAAATATAATTTACGCAATCTACTGTCTTTTACTAGTTGGCTACTACGCAAGAAGTATGCCAATCTTGGTGAGGTCCTACAGGAGCGGCAACATCCAATCAAAAATGATTATTGCGGTTGTTGCGTTAACCACCGTTTCGCTGTTGGTTTCCCTTTCCTTCGTAGGTTACGCAGTTCAGCGCGAGGACACAAAAGTTGCTGGTGATAATTTGCACAGCATTGCTGAAAAAGAGCTTAACAAAATCTTTCTTGTTCTTAATTCAACAATTAATAATGTTGAACTTATTGCGACCAATCTTGAAGTTAGGAGCAATATCTCTGTCATTTCAGAAAATCGGGCGACTTGGTCTACTGAACAGCAAGCAGATTTTAGTCAACAGTGGGAGTCAAACTCATTTACTTACAATGACAAGGTAAAGTGGCTAGACAATGATGTCACTAATTTTTTGAAAACCACGAGCTACTTTTTTATGAGGGGAGAGCAAAATTTAATAGTTGATCAAAAAGGGTTTTTGATTGGAGCCAACGCTATACCACAAAAAGTACTTTACAATGATTATGTCCCGCTACAAAATGCGATTGAATCCGAGCAGTCAGCCATCGTCATTGAGAAAATAAGCGAATCTACTAATTTTGAATACGGCATCTCGATCATCACCCCTATCCAATATAGAGGTCAAATTATTGGTGCCATAATCACCAAATTGCCTTTCGACATCATTGATGAATCACTAAGCCAGATCGAAAGCTTGCCTTCAACCAGTGCCTTCTTGCTTCTAAATGACGACATTATCCTTAGTCAAAGCAATCATAAAGTTTCAGCAACAGCAAGCCTGCAGGACTTCGGCTTTACAAGCAATGGCACTCCTCCATCACCGAATGAAACCCACTGGCGGGGTTCATACGATAACCAACCGGCTCTGATCGCACAAAGCAGTACCTTTCAAATCTTAGGAGACCAAAAAATATCCTTAGTTGTTGCGCGAGATTGGTTTGATGCGTTATCAAATCGACACCAACAGCAAAATTTAAACTTGCTATTGGGCTTGCTGATGATTGGGATGAGCGGACTTTTGGCTTTTAAGTTTGGTGAGTCTTTATCGAATCCAATTCTTGAGCTTACAACAACAGCTGTTGTAATTAGTCAGGGAAATCTAGATGCTAGGGCTAAAGTAGTGGCAAATGATGAAGTGGGCACTCTGGCAACAGCGTTTAATGAAATGACTGAAAAGCTTGACCGATCGTTCGAAGAAATGGAAGACAGAGTAAAAGAACGAACGGCAGAACTGCAGGATGCAAAAGAAAAAGCAGAAGCTGCTACCCAAGCAAAGTCAGATTTCTTAGCCAACATGAGTCATGAAATCCGAACCCCCATGAACGGAGTGATCGGTATGACCAGCTTGCTGCTGGGAACTGAGCTTGACAGAGAGCAGGTAGGATTTGTGGAGACGATTCGCAGCAGCGGGGAATCATTGCTGACAATCATTAACGACATTTTGGACTTCTCTAAAATTGAGTCCGGCAAACTTGAGTTTGAAGAACAGCCAATGAATATGCGCAGATGTTTAGAGGATGCGCTTGATTTGGTCGTGCCAGCGGCCGCCAACAAAAACTTAGAGCTGGCCATGTACTATGGTGAAGATGTACCAGAATGGGTTGTGGGTGACATTACGAGGCTGCGGCAAATCGTTGTGAATCTGCTTTCAAACGCAGTGAAATTTACAAATCAAGGTGAAGTTATTCTAACTGGATCACTTTTAGAGAGTGACGGTGAGAGACACAAGATTCAAATCTCTGTAAAAGACACTGGAATCGGTATTCCACTAAATCGAGTGGACAGACTCTTTAAGTCCTTCAGTCAAGTCGATAATTCAACCACGCGCAGGTTTGGTGGTACCGGTTTAGGGCTGGCTATTAGCAAAAAGCTGTGCGAAATGATGGGCGGTAAGATGTGGGTTGAAAGTGAAGAAAATGTTGGATCAACTTTTCATTTCACCTTGAACGTTAAAGCCGCTCAACCAGAAGATACAAAAATTTCATTTGACGAAACCTCATTTCTAACCGACAAACAAGTTCTGCTGATCAATCATCACCCAACGAACCAACAAACAATTGAGCACTATTGTACAAGCTGGGGAATGAAAACATTTTTTGTTAACGATGATAGTAATTTTAAAAGCAGCGATTTATCACAGGCTCAGTTTGATGCAATCTTATTAGACGGCTATGGCAAAATGAACAATATTGTTGAAGAGCTTAAGAAATTAGAAGGCAACCTGCCACCTATTGTGAATTTCACCGCCATCAACGCCAAAGAAAATGATGCAAAACTTCACGGGCTGCGTGTTCACTCTACACTCTACAAACCTGTCAAACCTTCCACCATGTACAATTCGTTCAGTGCCCTGTTCAATCAGCTTGAGGAGAAGCCGATTAGGATTCAAGAGAGCAACGATCTTGATGCAGAGTTTGCCAATCATTACCCGATGCGTATTTTGTTAGCGGAGGACAACGTCATCAACCAAAAAGTGGCCATCCGAATTCTCAACAAACTAGGCTACCGAGCAGATTTGGTTGCCAACGGTACAGAAGCGGTTGAAGCTGTTAATCGGCAAGATTACGATCTGATTTTAATGGACGTTCATATGCCCGAAATGGACGGACTCGAAGCCACACGGCAAATTAAACAAAATGTCCAGCCAAATCAGTGCCCGGCAATTGTAGCGCTCACGGCCGGGGTCATGCACAGTGACAGAGAGATGTGTTCCCAAGCAGGCATGGATGATTTCTTACCCAAGCCATTCAAAATTAGAGAGTTAACTAGCTTAATCAAGAAGTTATCTAAGATGCCACAAGCTCAAGGCGATTCACGAGAATAAATTACCCATACCTAAGTACAAACAAATTAGTTTTGTAGGATGCGATGTTCGGCGTCCCGCCATACCCACCCCGTCATGATCAGGCACCGGGGCTCAACAAGTTGCGGGCTCAACAAGTTGCGGGCTCAACAAGTTGAGCTTAATGCAAAGTAGTTCAATGTGTAAGCGGGAGCAACAGCCGGAGCACACCCTCTGTAAACGACTTTGAGTATTTTTTCGGCGCTGCCCTAATTGGAAAAAACTTCTAAGTTAGGGGCTTATTTACTGCTTTCTCCAAAATTTTCATGTCAGGCTTGATTCCCGTCCACAAGCGGAATGCTTCAGCCCCTTGCCCCAATAGCATACCGAGGCCGTTCACCGCTTTGCACCCACAATTTTGAGCTTGCTGCATCAGCTTGGTTTCGGCCGGGTTGTAGATAAGATCATATACCTCAGATGCAGCAGGCAATGGTAATTTGTCTGGCCAGATAGACTGATCAGCATTCGGAATCATCCCCACAGGGGTTGTATTCACGATGAGCGGGCTTGATGCTCCAGTAGCCGTCTCCTCCAATTCAGAAAAGGATTTTGGATAAATCATAGCCTGAGCAAAAAATTTTCTCATATCTGCCGCTAAAGCGCTTGCTTGCTCAAACCTTCGGGCAAATAGGTGAATTCGACAATTTGACTTTAAGAGCGCATAAACTACTGCTCGCGCCGAGCCCCCAGCACCCAGCACCAATACATCTCTATTTTCAAAATAAATATCATGTGCCACCAAGTCGTCTTTAAAACCAATCCAGTCTGTATTGTAACCCGTTGACTGAGGAGGGTAATCTTCTTGATTTTGCCTGCGAAAAACGATTGTATTGACAGCTCCGATCGCGGCCGCGGCTGAATCAATCTGATCGAGAAAAGGTATGACCGCTTGTTTGTGCGGAACAGTAACATTCACCCCCAAACTACCCAAAGCTGGCAATCCACGCACGGCATCACCAACAGCATTTGGATGGGTAGGCAACGGCAAATAGACGAAGTCTTGCCCATACGCTTTAGCCAACGCATTTTGGAAAACGGGACTTTTGGTTTGTGAAATAGGCCATCCCAACAGGCCAATAAGGCGGGTTTTTCCATCTATTTTCATCTATCTATCCTGTCTGGATCATTAGTTCTTTTGATTATTTTTAAAATACAAGCTTGCGGTAACGTTCGCCACTTTACATAGAAGTTTGGTATTGGCTTATACAACAAGAGTGTGCGATCTAGCTCACGTAGACCAACCTAGCTTTGAATACTAGACGGGTCTTTTGCCCATAATCTATAGATAAGCCTTCGTTTTTATTCAGAAGATTTTCTGCTTGGCTACTTTTAACCTCACATAATACACTCCACGTTTTTAATCACTAATTTGAGACCAGCTAAATGATTTTTTCGAAGTTCACAAAATAATGCTGGTATAGATCTGCCCATTAACGCTCACCCCCAACCCCTATCCCAAACTTGGGAAAGGGTAGCCAAATCAGCTGTTGTTGACAAGTTTTGGCTTAGCAATCGGCCAAAATCCTTCTCCCAAGTTGGAGAAGGCCCGAAAAAGTTCGGACGTGGCCGGCTGAACGAAGTTCAGCTTAAGCCCAACTACGTTGGGCCGGGGTCAGATGAGGGTTGGTGGTGGGCATGAAATCAATTTTGCTATACCGATAATAATTAATGAATCTCGAATTAATTATGATTGTATGCCATCAGATAAATTTAGGTAAAATACAGGGCGTTTTAAATCAGACCTTCTTCATAAACAAGAACAAGCAGTATATGGCAACAAAACTACTATTAATAAACGGCCCTAACCTCAATCTACTCGGGACACGCGAACCAGAGGTTTACGGCTCTGAAACCTTGCCTGAGCTAGTACAATCGCTAAAAATATATGCAGATCAACATAAAATCAAGCTGTCTGACTTTCAATCAAATATTGAGGGAGAGATTGTAACAGCTATCCAAGAGGCACGGCTGTGGGCAGATGGCATACTGATTAATCCAGGCGCTTACACCCACTACAGCATTGCGATTAGAGATGCTATTGCGGGTATAGATACACCCGTTGTTGAGTTACACATTTCTAATGTTCACGCCCGTGAAGAGTTTAGACATAAATCGGTTTTAAGTGCGGTCTGCTTAGGTGTTATTGCAGGCTTCGGCCGCAACAGCTATTTTTTGGCCATTGATGCGCTTAATCGGCATTTAGCTTAATTGGGTGTGTTCAAGCTGTCTAAAATCTCTTGCGCAATTTGATCAGGCGACTTCCCTTCAGTCTCAATTTGATAAAATTGACCGTATAATGGTCTGCGCTCCTCAAGCAGTGATATGATCTTTTGCATCGGGTCTTTTCCCCTCAGCAGCGGCCGTTCAATTCCATCTGAATCAAACGTGATCCGTCGATAAATCTCTTCGGCCGAAGCGGTTAGGCAAAAAATTTGGCTGTTGCTTTCAAACACAGCAACATTGTGAGGGTCAAGCATCATACGGCCGCCAGTTGAAACAATTTGCCCCCCATTTTGAGCCAAAGTTTTAGCAGCCTCCTGTTCCATCAAACGAAAAGCCCCTTCTCCCCGTTCAGCAAAGATTACAGGGATACTCATCCCATTAGTCTCTTCAATCCAAGCGTCAGTATCGACAAACGGAAACTGGAGCTTTTCAGCCAGTATCCGACCGACCGTTGATTTTCCCGTCCCCATAAAACCGGTGAGAACAATATTGAATGACTGATTGCTTAAGTTCATAGAGAAATTTTTGCTCACCTGATCAATTTCATCAATAATTCTTTTGTGGCTGTTAGCAAAAAAGGAAATAGAAAAGTTAAATTTAAAGGAAGAGAGTTCATCTGGTACGTGAAGGATGTCAAAGAAATTGTGCCGGATCAAGGGTTTGTAGAGCCTGTGTCAGAACGGGTGCTGCATATCATTGCCAGCAACAAAAAGTTCATCATTCATTATCGCATTCCGAAATCGGGAGACCCACACACAGTTCTTAGGGTAGAAGGCGAGCAGTTTCCACGGCAGCCAGGGGCCAAAGAGGTAACCGTCCCTAGATGGCGACATGACAGCAAGCGGTTCCCTACTGCTGACTTCGTGCGTCGTTTAATCGGATGGTGCTTTGAGTCTCCTGTAGAATTCGAAGGCTAACGGGTTGCAGCTCGCGTAAGCGGTAAATATGCTGTGTAAAATTGATGCTCAAGTCTAATGCGATCAACCTCATTCCCAGAGCGGTTAGACAGAATAATTAGATCAGATTCAATCACTCCGTTACCGATCACATTCATCTGATAGCGTAATTCAATTGTCTCATTAGATGGGATAAATCCAGTATCAACTGTCCCAGAAATAATCATCGGGTCAAAGCTGATCGAATAGCTGTCTGTATAGTCCCCTGTATTTGTCAGCGTAATTATTGCATTCAGTTTTGGATCTGGGCTGACCGTACCTTCCACACTTAACCTCGTTTCGGCAGCAGTTTGCAAATTAAGTATCAAGTCTTGTTTATCTAAAACAGAAAAATCAACGGCAGAGGTAACTGTAAACATATGTGTGCTCTCGATGCCATCTCCAATCTCTATATGGAATTTTGCTAAAAAGCTTTCTCCCACCTCAAGCAGTGGTGTTTCGATCATAGCTGGGCTAATTTGCCACGGATTTGACTGCGCGCTGATCTCAAATTTTTCCGGCTGGCTAGATTGATTTGTCACCAGCACGCTTTGAGCGGCAAGGCCACTCTGATCGAACACTGTGTTTAGCGGTTCAATCAATACGTTTATATTTGGCTCTATTAACAAATTGAGTTGTTTTGAAACCGTTTCCGTATAGTCCGGCCGATTAGCAGATTCAATGATCATCGTAACAGACATAGATTCACTGGCAGTTAAAGGAATGGTGATATTTATCGGAATATCAAGTGTCTCAGTTGGGCTTCCTGTAACACTTAGACCCTTCAATTGATCAGTTTCCCATCCATCAGAATCTAAGGTCAAGGTATAGGTGTCTGGCAAACCAAGCGTCTGCACAGAAAAAGTAAATGAATGGGATGAACCGACTGAAACAGATATTGAAGGGGATGGCTCAATTTTGATTCGATGGTCTTTTAGAGTGGTCGGCCGCACGATAAACAAACCGCTTTCAATACCGCTAATAGCCACCAAACCACTTTCAAAATACGGATAAACGCTCCACGCCCCATTGTAGTTTGATTCATCATCAGCCGGAAAAACGTCAAAATAGGCAACCTCCTCTAGCTCGCCCTCAAAAACATTAACCACATCCAAAATACGCAGCCCTGCACGATAATTTGCTTGGAAAGAGTACCCTTTATAGATGTACTGATTGTGATCACTAGCTTGTGTAGTTGCCATATGCGACTCTATCAAATCTGGCTGATGCAGGTCTTGAATGTCCCAAATATACGTAGTTGTATTAAGGTCATTCACCCGTTCATCTGACTCGTCATCAAGCAACAGATATCGGTGATCTGGTCCCACCCATCCCTGATGGGTGTATGCGCTATTTTCATACTCAGTAACAGACAGTTCAGTTGGGTTTCCTCGATCAGTAACATCCACAATCGTTAACTTACTTTCATTAAAATTAAAGCAAATTTCTTGGCTCACATAGCGTTCATCTGGTCCATGATAGATCACACACTGGGAATCATGAACGTAACCATCTTCAGATACACAGCCCAAAAATGCGGGGTCTAAAGGGTTAACAGCCAAATCAAGCAGGTGCATGCCGCCACCGCAGCGTTCAAGCCCGGTCGATATGCCAACCAAGGCGGCCAAACCAGATTCTTCATTGATGGTGATATTGTGAGTTGAACCGGTCGACGTGTAATGATTATCAGCTGTCAACACAACGGTTTCTGTAATACCAGCCAGTCTGTCAAGATCAAAAATTTGCATACCAAAATTCTTCGAAATGTCTCCCACAATGTACGCATAGCTTTCATAGGTTTTCACATCTCTCCAAAACGATGTGGTTGCACTGTTAGGAATCATCAGGTGAGCCAAAATTTGAGGATCTGTGGGATCAGTAATATCAACAAACGATGTACGATCTTGCAGAGTTAGGATCACAATTTCCTGCCCACTGTTTGGGTTGGTCCATCCCCAAATATCACTTGCAGATCCGCCCGCATTACCAAACTCATCTAAGGACAGGTAAGCCATTAGATCAACTCCACGACAAGGATAACCGGCGGCTTCATCATTTACGCACTTAGTATTGGTGATGACAGACTGAACCTGTCGCTGAAATGGGATAAAGTCCTCTATCAAATTAGCGTGACAAGGCAGAAACACACCATCTTCAGGAATTAAACAAACAAATGGATCAGAAGCCATAAAGGCATCAGTTGATGGATTTTCAGTTGGTTGGCGCATCAAAAAAGCCCCTTCAGAATTCTCTAATGCATCAGATGCAAACACTGAGAGGCTTAAATTTATGATGCTGCACATCGCCAAGATAACGCTTAATGAGGGCAGCAATCGCTTCAAAGATTTCGGTGGGTGAACCATCGAACGGATTTTGTCAGATCAAAAGTTGACGTGCAATAATCCACTTAACCCCTTAGTACTAGTACTGTCATCCTGTGGCATTTATTCTCGTCTTTATCACTCTCGATACGATCTGATTTTGAACAGTTTAAACACTCAAAACATTAGCAAATCATAGGCAAGACACGGCAAGAACAGGGATCCTTTGTCTTCCGATTGACTTAATCAGTGCACGTTACCCCGGTGCACAAAAAATCATGACCGGTCCTAAAAAATTCGACACAACTTTTGCACAATCTGGATTTCGTTGTCACACGTTTGACACAGCAGTTACCCGATTTTTAACCAACTAATTTGTATACTAATAATCAGTTAGCCGCTGGGCTATTTGACAGAAAATTTGCGTAGCTGATCGGCAACATCGGTCAGCTATTTTTATTACGGAGTAAGGCTATGAACGATTACACATTGGCAAAATTAACCCACAATGAGTACGAAAGAAAATTCACAAGTCCTGTAAATCGGGAAAATACGCGCAATCCTTATCCAGCAGTGCTCGTTTCGACTATTGCGGCACTGCCCTTTGCAGTTTACGCGGTTCTGGCATTCGTTCTCTAATTTAAAAACTGGTCCAAATCAATTGGGAGGTAACCAATGACTCATCCAACTTTGATGAAATACTACAGCAGAAAATATGAAACAGTTAGCACAACTAACTATGTACCCATGATTCTATCAATCATCGGCGTCGCTATTGTGGTCATTTCTGCACTTTAAACTTCTTAAAGAAAGAGTCCACTGAAAAAAGGTGTTTTCGAGACCTGACAGGTTTATAAATCTGCCTCTCAGCGCAGGAAACAACGGTGATAGAAACCTGTCATGTCTTTTTTCAGCAGCGTCAAAGAAAGTAAAGATAAAACTAAAACATAGAGCGGCCGCTGGCAAAAAGCTAGCGGCCGCTTTTTTTATTTCTCTACATCAACGTATTTCAACC
>JBCCSO010000083.1:0-12468 GCA_039199965.1 Chloroflexota bacterium
AACTATATTTTGTAATGTACTTTTATCTATCTCAGAAAGTTGAATGTGCTGTTTTCTCATCTCCCCAATTATGGCGAATTTGAACTGCAAAAACACCTTGTTATTTCTGGGACAATGTAATTAGTACACTGTAACAAAAGTATTTAGATGGAATTCTAATAGTAGTCTTAAAAATAAAGATAGGGTGGCTTTAGGGCTTATTGGTCAGCCGGACCTCGAATAGCATTGCAAAATTATGAGATAGTAAGTCTAGAACTCCTATGAGATTAGGCATGTTGTTTTCACAACGTAGGTCGCACGATAAAGCTCAATAAAATACAGTGCGGCGAAAGTATGCAGATTAAATCTCGTGCCCTATCATTCCTTAACTATACTAACGTCTCATATAAGCCGCCAGCTTAATATGGTTAGAAACACGGTTTTTACAAGGTTGGAAAGTGATCCATAGATAATCCAGATTTAACCAATTGATAGGGACTTATCTTTGTGATCGGTGTAATCTGTGGATGTAAATTTGAAAACGGACAGGACTTTGGGAAAACCCCGTGGTTAGAAAAAAATCAACAAATTTGAGGGTAACGTGAAATTCATCCTCATCCGCCATGCCCAATCAGCCCCCAGCTCAGACAGCCATCAAAGCGTGTGGGGATTAACGGCTAAAGGTCAGGCTAGTTGCCAAGACTTAGCTGATTATCTGGCTGAACTCAAAACAGCCTCAATTTATAGCAGTCCAGAGCAGAAGTCTGTCCTGACGGCCAAGCTCACGACTTCTCATCTAAACATCGTTCATCAGATTCAAGAGGGTCTGCAAGAACAAAACAACGACGGGGTAGGCTGGTTCGAATCGGCCGATGATTTTAAAGCGGCCGTGCAAAAACTATTCGAGCAGCCAAAAGAGGCTGTGTTTGGTCCTGAAACCGCTGCTGAGGCAGCCAACCGTTTTGGGGGCACCTTGCAAACCATCGCCCAAAAGCATAAAGATAGCGATGTGGTCGCCATCATCACACACGGCCGGGTGATGACAAGCTTTTTGCAAGCAAGAAATGCCATTCCAGAAGGCGCCGTCCCGTTTTGGCGCTCACTCACCTTTCCCGATTGCGTCACAATTAGCTGGCCCCAAGTTATCATTATTAGCCGACAAAGCTTTTCCTAAACGCCACTATGGTCCGGTTTTGTTTTTAGACAATCACTAAAAATTTATGAGCTCATACAGGCACACGAGTATAATCAACTTGATCAAACCAGAGGTAAAGCATGAAAAAACGAATCCTTACCCCACTACTGGGCATCCTCATCGCCCTGAGCCTTAGCAAAACCGCCTTCGCCGACTCCGTCTATATCGTTCAACGTGGTGACACTTTAGCAGCCATCGCTAGACAATATGATAGCGTCTCATGGCGTGACATCGCGCAAGCCAATGACATTGTGAACCCAAACATTATTTATGTCGGGCAGGTCCTGCGCATTCCAGATGATAACAGCTCAGTTTCTCAACCAACTCCCACACCGGCCACCAGCGGAGAAACAGCGGCTGGGCCCACCGCCCACGTGGTACAAGCCGGAGAAAACTTATTCAGAGTTGCGTTGCGGTATGGCACATCGGTTGATATTTTGGTTGCTCTAAACGACATCAATGATCGCGGGGTGATTTACATTGGGCAAGTCATCAAATTACCTGACGGTGTGACAGAAGTCATACCGCCCACACCCACCCAAGTGGTTGCGGCTGCACCGACGAATTCGCCAGTCCCACCAACTCCTACCCTAGTTCCCGCTCAGCCAACAGCTACTCCCGCCCCTGCCCAACCGACGAACACACCGGTCCCGGCTCCACCCACGGCCACCCCGGTTCCTCAGGTAGCCACAGGCGTTAATTTACTCAACAACGGATCGTTTGAAAACGGACATTACAATCAGGGCGGTGTAGCTGAACTCCAGCTACCCAACGGCTGGGGTTTTGAGTGGGATGAAGGAGCAACCGGATTTGGCAATGAATCGTGGGATGTCTGGATTCGGCCGGAAACCCGCGTGCTACAAAAGCCGTTTATACCACCACAAGAGCACGATCTATACTTCTTTGAAGGGGGATCAACAGTCAAAATCTTCAAAGGGTACGGAGCGATTAGCGTTCGTATGTTCCAAGATGTAGAACTCCCCCCCGGTGAATATCAAATGACGATCAGGGCCTTTTCTGATATGGTAGAAAGCTACTCTGGTGGCAAAAATTGGGCCAGCGACAGCGCATCGGCTGAGGCTTTGGTGTTTGCAGGTGGCAATAGCACTGGCTGGACCTTTATGCCAATCGGGCAGCGGGGCGAACTGCGCCTGAACTTTACCGTTGATTCAACCCAATCAGTCCGTGTTGGTGCCAGTTTACGCGGCCGCTTCGCGCTCGAAAACAACGGATTCTTTGTCGATCACTGGGAGCTGGTGCGGGTTCGATAGGGATTTAGCTAGTCAGCACTTCAGCTTGATTAGCACTTCAGCTTCGGTAGCTGAGTGGCTGACAGTGAGTAGTGCGAACGTGTTGATTAAGCTGATCTGGCTGATCAAGCTAACATGCTAAAAATTGGAATGGTCACCTCATGCTATCACCCTGTGGTCAACGGGGTGGTTCGTATGATTGAGCTTTATCGAGAGCAATTAGAGCAATTGGGTCACAAGGTCACTGTCTTTAGCTTTGGACCATCATCTCCGCAAGATGACAACCAAATTGTGCGGCTAGGCGGCATTCCGCTGGGTAAAACCGGTTATCATTGGCGGCCGTATTTTCCAGCCAGTGCCATCCAGCAACTCAATCAGGTGGATGTCATCCACTGCCATCATCTGTTTCTAGGTCCAGAAATGCTTCCCAGCCGGGTTCAGCCACCCATTGTCTACACCAATCACACCCGCTATAACCTATATGCAGAAAACTACCTGCCTATCCCGATTCCGACTGTGCGCAAATGGGTGGCTGAGCAATCGATCAGACGGATTTGGGCCAAGAATACGGCCGGATGCACGGCGGTCATTGCACCGTCTGAGCACGTAGCAGATGTCATGCAAGAATACGGCGTTATCGCACCTATTGAAGTTATTCATAACGGCATCAACCTGTCAAGTTTTAAGCCTATCCATCAAACGTCAAATCGTTCCCAAAAGATGGGAGTTTTTGTCGGTCGATTATCGCCTGAAAAGGAAATCTCAAACCTAATTGATGGGATGATAGGCGCTTGCCAGCAGTCTGCAAACGTCCAGTTTAAGCTGGTAGGTAATGGCCCTTTGCGGGCGCACAGTCAGCGACAAATTGATACGGCAGGCATGACGAAGCGAATTGAACTTTATGGCTGGGCTGCGCAAGAAGAGATTCCAAACATACTCGCAAAGGCTGACTTTCAAGTCACCATGTCTATCTCAGAAGTTCATCCCCTAGCAATAATTGAGGGGATGGCGGCCGGGCTGCCTGGTGTTGTGCTCGCAGAGGGAGCGATGGCAGAGTGTGTGGGAGACAGTGCCATCAAAGCTGATGGACGAGATGCATGGATAAGTGGGGTTTTGGAGCTAGCAGATTCGGCCGATCTACGGGCTAGTTTGAGAGCCAAAGCGATCGTCCAAGCCAGCAACTACAACATCGATCAAACCGTCAAAAAAACAGTAGCTCTCTACCAAAAAATAATTGATAAAAATTATCCGTAAAGTTTATTCCGTCAGTGCAAGCCATGTCCCCTTCGGTCTATATTCACCCAGAGGCATAGCCGCATACATTTAATTGCCTAATTCTTAAAAGCGGGTAATTTAAAAATGATGACGAATGCAAGGAAAAAATTAGGTGCTTGGGGAGAAAAAGTAGCCATTATGCATCTTCAGGCTCACGGTTATAAAATTCTAGAGCAGAATTGGCACTGTCAAATCGGCGAGATTGATATTATCGCTCAAAAGAACGATGTGGTTTCGTTTGTGGAAGTGAAGACACGGCGTGGCCGGTCGGCCGGATCACCTGAGGAGTCCATCACACCGCGCAAAGCGCAAAAATTAATGCAAACCGCTCTCACATGGTTAGGCGAGCAAGAAGATGATGATGCAGATTGGCAAATTGATCTAATTGCAGTTGAGCTAGATCCAAAAGGGAAGCTGCTGCGCTGCGAGCATTTTCAGAACTTTGTGGTGGGATAAGCTACCGACTCATGAGAAAAGCACTTTTAGCCAAATATCTATGGCTATGACCAGCCGAACGCCTTAAACGCCTTTTATTTTTGCTGATCTTATTTTCAATAGCTTATACCAACTAATCTATCCAGCTCCACCGGCCAGGATTTGAGCTGTTCGGTGATGTGTAGCGCAGAACACGACCGTTCGATAATGCCACGTAGGTATCTCCAATATAAGTAGTTTGATCGAGACGTATATCCATCTGCTGTACTGTCACAGCATAAGATTGCTCCTCTGCAACCGCCCAACCCAACTCACGGCGAATGGTTTCTGAGTTCACCCACACATTCCCAAATCCACGAACCGGTTGAAACAGGCCAGTCGGTGGAGATTCTGACCATGTAATCTCACTTCCATCATAATATTCACGAGATAAATCGAGTATGCGGCCGTCGTCCGCAAATACGCCTATTGTGTACCCACCATCATGCCCCTTGTGCCAAACCATGAATCCACCCACAAATGGTTGATAGGCACCATTAGCAGTTATGGGGTTGCCACGCGGACAATTGCCGTTTTGGTTAACGCTATCGCTAATCAGGAGATCATATGGGCATTTGGTCAGCAATTGGATGATCCGATTCTCTCGTCGGCCGTTTTCGCTGACTACCATCAGCGTAAATTGGATTGGACCGGGTACATCAGGTAGCCGAAGTCGGCTTGTGTACTCCCCCTGCTCGTCACCGCTGCGCAATACAATCAAATCTGAATAAGCTGTTTTATACATAAGATCATACCGGCCGTCGCCGGTTAACTGCCAAGTAATGGTAACTTCCTCGTTTCGGAATGCAGGTGATGGGTTAATTCGAAAAAAATCAATTAGCATTGCTGGCTCGATAAGGGCTGATTCAGTTGCTTTTAAAGTGGGTGATGGCTCTGGTGTTACTGTGACCGTAGGGGGTACAACCTCTTGTGGCACAAACAGGACCTGCCCAACTTCAATACGCGTTACGTCTGCCACACAATTAACTTGTGCTAGATCATCAACTGTTGAATCACTCCAACGCGCAATCGATGAGAGGGTATTTCCGGGTTGAACTGTATATGTGGTCCACCCTGCCGGTTGTTGGCAAGAAGAGTCAGGACCGGGTGTACTTGTTGGTAATGGCGTCCACGTCGGAGCAGGCAACTCAACCTCCTCTCCATCGATAATGACTGGCGGCACCTGACTGGGCTGCTCCAAATTCTGAAACGCCTCAACAGGCGTGGGCACGATCAATCCGATATCCTGCGGGTCCGCTTGCACATTGCTACATCCCATCAAGACAAACAAGCCCAATCCCAAGAACAATCCAACCAAATTTTTCATATTTTCCTTTTTTATTTCTTGTTCCCAACATGGCAGAAGCCATAAAATTTTCAAATTCAATTAAGGTGCATCACGAGAATAAATTACCCATATCTAGCGTTAAAATCACCCCACAGCCAACCCTATACGAACGACTCTGAGCATTGATTTTTCGGGGTTGGCCTAAATTGGGCTTTCGCCTAAGCCAGCTACTTTTTTCTAAAGAACTCAAGTTACTACCTATAAGTTGCTCCTTAGAAGTGCAGGAGAATGCCCCGCACTCTGCGCAAAACTTTTCGAAATCAAGAGTTAGTAGCAACTTGAGTTAAAGAATACGCCACATCATATTTTGTGATTGGTCACATGCCTACTTTACATAGGTAAAAATGTCTAATTTGACGCGAACTGTACGCTTACTCGCTTTTTTTCCACCTTCAATCAATTATTTCGACTTCCTCATGCCCCATAACGAGATAACTTGTCATTTTGTTCCGCTTTTATGCGACATGAGTTCACATACTTTTGGACTAAATCTAATTTGTTTTCTTGTCAGGGATTAGATCCTACTTGTTTAATATCGAGTCTCCCCCAACTATTTAAGGCTGTTGACGATTCAATTGTAGAAATCATTGATCTACTCTCAAGGTTACAATTATGAACCATGGTAAATTTTCACTTTTGACTCATCAGGTACTTCAATAGATTTTTCGATAATTGAAATATCGAAAGCAAATTTTTAGGCTGTTGCAAATGACTCATTGGAATCTGTGGGCTCCACCACCTTTGACTGAAAAAAGGGCCTGTTTGATATTTCGTTACAGGCGATTGGAAGTTAGATTTTGAGCCTAGAGGTGCCTAGCTAAGTCCAAGAGATATAACTAAAAGTTGTGGATCGGGGTCATTTGACCCTCAAAAATAGAGCGTCTAACTTTGATAAACATAAATTTTCCTACTCTCCACCGTTGCACTCATCTCATTATCAACACTTAGGTTGATCCGCCGAATAGATATCAAATGATTACAAGTCAATCCGCTTACCGTGCCGAAAAAAGCCGCCCGTCGGCCCGTTGTCTGGCAAGACAGCCGCCCATACGACACTCTCACCACCCGGTTCAATTGGGCCACCTCCTGGACCACCCATATCTGTCGCGATCCAGCCAGGGCAGACCGCATTGACCAGCACCTTGTCTGCTCTGAAAGCTCCGGCCAGCTTGATCGTAAGCGCATTTAAAGCTGCTTTTGAAATACCATAAGCCGGCGTTTCAGAACCCATATCGGTTAACGAGCCGGAGCCGCTGCTCACATTCACAATTCGTGCATGCTGACTTGCACGCAGCAATGGGGCAAATGCCATCGCCATACGCCACGGCCCATAAAGATTCGTTTCCATCGTTTCTTTAACATTATCGAGATCTGCACCAATAGTCTGTTGCCACGTGTCGTAGTTAATGGCAGCATTGTTGATGAGGACATCCAGCCGGCCCTGCTCTTCGTCAACTCTTGCTTTTAATCGATCCACACTGATTTGATCCGTCACATCCAGCTGAGCCGGAATCAAGCTATCCAACCCTAAATCATGAGCGGCGGCTTCTCCCTTTGCCAAGTTACGCGAGCCCAAGTAAACAATGTAGCCTTTTTCAGCCAACTGTCGGCATACTTCTTTGCCGATTCCTCGATTTCCACCAGTGACCACCGCTATAGACTTCATGCTTGCTTTTTCTCCTATATTTATAAACAAAAAGCTGATTGATTTGAGACCAATCAGCTTTAACTTTTATTAACCCACCACAGCAGGGTTGGAAGCGGCATTTGCCGCGTGTAGTCTTCTGTAGGGAGCGCATGATCCAAATTTTTAAAATTTGCTTCACGCGTCCCTCAAAGTCTTACATTATTTAAGAGCAGCTACTCGATGGTTGAGTTAAATTAACGCTGTTGTGCGTAACGTAGATATCATCAATTAGCATGCGGCCGGTAAAGTTATTACCTGTCCGTGCATAAAATGTCTTAAGCGTCTCAGAACCACCATTTCGGAAGTCAAATGAACTGCTGCTACCTGAAACAACCTGTGTTTGACTAGTATATTGACCACCTTGTACATACACCTCATAGCTATTTGAGCTGTTGTTGGAAATGATCCAAACACAGTACCACGTGTCGTCGCTAAACCCGCCTTGGCTTGTCAAGAAACTGCTGCCATCTCGAATCGTAAACAGTGATGCTGTCTGACTTTGACTACCAAATTGATTTTCAAAGGCACTCCATTGATCAGGTGTAGACAAGTCTGACATGCCACTGAATCCGTCGACTGCGCCATCACGTCGTAAACGGAAGAAAAGCGAACCGGTATCTGAATCAGCAATTTGATCCGGCAGCGCTTTATAGCTGCGTGTTTCAAACTCATCTAGTGCCATGATTTTGTTACTACCATCTACTGGATCGGCCGTAACTTTAGCACCACCAGTGCTGCTCCAGCCATTTTTCCCATTAATAGTTCCATCACTTAAAGCATCAAATGTTTCAATTGTGGTCCAAGAGGGCGAATTTGGAGGTGCTGGTGAAGATAGGCTGGGTGCAACATGTATGGCATCTAATCGCTCACTATCAATACCAACATTCAACCCATCCAAAACGATTTCGGTGCTGGCACAGGAACTCTGCGTTCCAGTATTAACATCCTTGCACACTGCAATGTCGGATTTATCACCTGATGTACCGTTCATGTCAAAAAGATCTAGTGCAGTTAGATACAAACTAATGCCACTTAGCGAGGCACCCCAAACATCTTCGGTACCGCTATCATTCAGCCCAAGATCTGAACCATCAAAGTAATAGTCATAGTACCAACCGGTTTCTACTAACCACGACACTTTAAGTGTCACATCAGCATATTCATTATACCCGTAGAGCATGACTTCATATGTTTCAGATGTAACTGTTGAGAAAAAACAAGCCTCGTCAGAACCATCAATATAAGGACGACAATCATACAAGCTTAGTGTGGGTGTATATCCCGCACCAACATAAAGATCAGCATCGCCAGTTCCCCCCATAATTTCAATTTCTAGGTTTTCAGCGTTTGCAGGTACTTGAATAGTTTGTCTATATTCGCTGCCAAACTCTCCACTAATATTTTCGACCAAATCACCAACAACTTCTTCTTTTATCTTCTTTAGCTGAATCAGATCTTCATCAAGCGCGGTTAGTTGATTTCCAAACCGCTTAGGGACACGTGCAACCCCCTTCGTACTGATGACAAGACCGCCATCTGGCGCAATCAAAATTGCATCGATGTCTTCCCCATTGTCATCTAGACCAAATGAAGAGCCGTCCAGATACATTTCGAAAGTACCTGCTGTGACTTTCCCCGTTGACGTGGGAATAAAACGGACGATATCAGAGTCATCTATGTTTCCAACACCATTAAGAAAGGTCGGATCTGGAAAGCTAAAAAGAAGGCTTCCATCATTTAAAATAGCAAACGCGCCTGTATCTAATGCTGGATTTTGTGCTAAACCAACGTCTGAACCATCAAAGAACATCTCCCAAGTGCCTAATGCTTCATCATAAACAATAATGTCTTCGTCTGTAAAACCTACACCGCCTACAACACCGCTTGATGTAGAGGAAAGGTAAAACAGATTCTCACTGTCAAGCAATGAATAAAGCAGCAGGTTTGGTGTGCCTGGTCCGGCATCAGCGATTACATTTGGCGTTGCCAAAGATAAAATGCTGTTTTTCACTTCTTCAGGCGTAGCATCATTATCAAACTCTAGGTACAAAGCACTTACACCTGCCACATGTGGAGAGGCCATAGAGGTCCCACTAATTGTTTCAAGAGATGTGTCACTATCATACCAAGCAGATGTAATGTTCGATCCGGGAGCAAAAATATCTGTACAGGTCCCATAATTCGAAAATGATGACCGATTATCACTTGAATCAGACGAGTTTACGGTGATGGCGGTTTCAACTCTTGCAGGACTTTGAAAACAAGCATCAAAGTTTGAATTACCAGAGGAAAGAGCGTAGGTAATCCCTGCATTGATCGAGCTTTCAACCGCAGCATCTAAAGCTGGGCTTGCACCACCACCTAAACTCATATTTGCAACTGATGGGCCTGAAGCATTGCTGGTAACCCATTCGATTCCGGCTATAACTTCTGAAGTTGATCCTGATCCGCTACAGTCTAGCACCCGCACTGCGAAAATATTTGCGTTCTTTGCTACACCATAGGTTGAGCCTGCAGCAGTTCCTGCTACGTGCGTGCCATGACCATCACAATCTTCATAATCTGTTGGTATACCACCCAAAAGTGCATTGTATCCACCAATTACTCGCCCACCGAACTCAACATGAGAGCTGTTTACACCGGTATCAAGAATGTAAATATCAACTCCAGTGCCATCAAAATCATAGCGATAATTGTTGTCCTGGGGCAGCCCCCTTTGATCAATCCGATCCAAACCCCATGTTGGATTAGGCTGATCGTTTGAAATTGAATACCGTTGGTCTGGCTCGATAAATTCAACTGCAGGATCTTGTTCCAACGCTTCAATTTGGTTCTCATCTAATTCCGCAGCAAAACCAAGAATTGTATTTTCATATACGTGATTTAATTCAGAAATAGAGTGCTGCCTCAAAGTATTAGCAACTACAGTCCTTGCTTGATCAGATGAATATTCGCTCCTATTGATATCACTCTCAAGCACAACAATGTATTGATCAGGTATGATCTCTCCCCTTTCGTTTGATTGATCAGCACTCAGATTTGCTTGGCTCTCAGCAGTGTACGCTAGATTTTGACCGCTAAAAAAGTATAGAGCGGCCGTTAACATTGAAATTACAACAAGTTTAGTTAAATTTTTGTTTTTCATCATGATTCCCTATCTGTTAGATTTAGTTATTTTAGTTGTGGTCTATTTTGAATGTTTCGTCTTTTCTATAAGCTATTTGTCTATACTAACTGCCATGGCTGAAAATTATCATTACTACAAAATTCTTAGGCTTCACTGGGCACTCTCAATGACTCCAACTTTCAAGAACAGTAACGTTAATTCACACAAATGCAAGCTAAACATCTTTCAGGATAGTGGCTTACCGCTGAAACGTTATTTTCCTTGCAATACGTACTTATTCCCGTTAAGACTCATCTTAACTTTCAAACCTATCATTCCTCTACCCAACAGATAACACGGGTTCAAGTTGGGACCGTGATCTCTATTTCCGTAAAGCACGGTGGACCATTACCGTTATCTGATTAGACCCAACGTCAGACTCAAAATGACACTCAGTAAATAATTTAGATTTCTGACCACATAGTATAAATCTGCCTTGACTCACTTCAGCACCCCCTCAGGATCGGGATTTTAATAACTGTCTCAACTTTAATCCCGATCCTTCCCAGCCGAAGCTCGACTGTTGAAAGCAAGCTTCTATATCCGCAAACTCACCGCTCAATCATACAGATTTAATCCACTCGTCAATCACACAAAAATACAAATATCAAACCTTTTCTCTGCAGGTTACGGAGATGGCTAACTACCAATTTCTTGGTTTTTGCATGTTATTCATGTCGAAGAATTCACTTCTTTATCCTACCTCAATTATCCCTTCAGCCACCATAACACTGCTACCCGCAACCCAAACACCAATTACATCACCGTTTTGTTTTTCGGTTCGTGCATCTAAGATTGACGGCCGCCCCATCTCAAATCCTTGAGCGATATGCCAACTAAACGCACCATCCGTTTCTGGGTGGATAGCGGTTAACATGCCGACCAAGGCACAGTTAGCGCTACCGGTTGCAGGGTCTTCAGGCACGTTATCAAGCGGGCAAAACATTCGTGTGCGCAAATCAAACTCATCATTCGTTTTGACGTACATGTGGATATACGGATTAATTCCAACCCCTTTGATCTCACGAAAGCGAGCAACATTCGCTCGAGCCCGTTTCAGGGCAGCCATATCACGCAGCTCAACGAGAAGAAACGGCAGGCCAACCGATGCCACCTGCGGCCGATGATTATCTATCACGATATCCTCAGGTTTCAGCGAAAGCGCCTGAGCCGCTTTTTCGGCCGAAATCATCCGGCCGATTGACACAGGCTGTGGAGCCTTCAACTCACACCAAATCGGTTTACCAACCTCATTCCGAATCAAGATCGACACCAAGCCCGCCTCTTCTTCAAACGTGACACTCATCGCTCCATCAATCTCACCCAGTTCACCAATCGACGCCAGGGTAAAAGCGGTCCCAATATTGGGATGACCGGCAAACGGAACTTCTTCGGTGGCCGTGAAAATGCGCACTTTGCGCGTATGCCCCTCCTGATCGGCCGGGAAGACAAATGTCGTTTCGGAATAGTTGAACTCGGCCGCAATCTTCTGCATCTGTTCGGCCGTTAATCCGGCCGCATTAGGGAGTACCGCCAGCGGATTACCGCCAAAGCGGGTGTCGGTAAAAACGTCGCAGGTGTAGTATTTATATTTCATCTAAAAAGAATCAAACCTCAACAAACAGGTAAAATGAGGCTAAGACAAACGTGACAAAAGCCAAAAGATAAAATTCCCTCGGACGAAAATCATTTGACCTAGAAGGGGCCACCAGAATAGCCTGAGCTTTCTTCAAAGAAGCAACTGACAGAAAAAACAAACATGCAAAAGCGCAGGTAATCCCAACAGTTTTTAAGGCTATCGGTTCAAAACTACCTTTAACATCGCCGCCACCTAAATACCTTCCAAATTGGAAACCAGCACCCCAAAACACACAAAAACCTACAATTACAACTGCTTTCAGACTTAGAAACGTTTTGAAACGAATGCCCAACAAAAGATTCTCCATTTTTGCTACGTAATACAAATTAACCAATTTTAATCGCCACATTCTTCGTCTGAACGTAATTTAGCATCCCCTCAAGGCCCTTTTCCCGGCCGAAACCCGACTTCTTAAAGCCGCCAAACGGTGTCTCGTGACCACCGGCCCACCACTC
>JBCCSO010000084.1:0-12418 GCA_039199965.1 Chloroflexota bacterium
ACCCGTTTTGATCCTGAATTTGGAGATGAGATTCCCCGCTATGCTTATCTGCCGTTTGGGGCCGGACCGCGCGTGTGCATTGGTGGGCAATTTGCTATGATCGAGGCGAGTTTGATTTTGGCTCAAACGCTGCAGAAATTCCGGGTTGAGCTGGTAAAAGGTCAAGCGGTAACGCCAAAACCGCTGGTCACGATGGGCCCGGCTGATGGATTGTATGTGCGTTTGGTCAAACGAGATGTGGCAGAAAGTGGTGTGAGCTTGATGGAAGAAATCTTGAATTAGGAGATGTTTCGATGTCGATAAACTTGAAAAAGATACAACTTTTTTTGACTATTGGTCTGTTCATGGCCGGTGTGAATTGGGGAAGCCTGCTCCTATATGCTCAAAACGAGTCTCTCATTTATCTACCAGTCATAATGGATGCACGTGAGCCAGAGCCGCCAACCTTATCAGAGGTATTTATCTCTCTAACCAATGAAGAAAAGTATGCAGCTATTTTGGCCGTGGAACAGGCGACAAACAGCATCATCCCATATGATGCTCCGACCGATACACGAGACTTGGATCAAGAGCTATTTGATGTAGGTGATGCACTGGCCAATGTGCCCAATATTTACGCAACATTGATTTCGACCGAAACCTTGTCAGCAGATGTGATTTTTGCTGATGGAACAACGCTGCAAGTTATCAACAATCGGCCAGATCAAGGGGTAACATCTGATCAGGTCGAAAGGCTACCAGACTTAAACGATGCAAGAGCAAATAATCTTCCTCTGCCCAATTCTGGCAAAGCGGTTGTGGCTGCTTTTGATGGTGGGGAAGCTGAAGCAGATTACATTCGACAAAAATTAATTGCGAAAGGGTACGCAATTGTTCCAGCTGATGCTTCTATTGACTCAATGACATCTCAATATAAAGATCTGGCTGTCCTTTATTTAGATACACACGGTACCTCCTTTGCAGTGTATGATGTCATTCCAAACCTTGATGATCTTGAAAAAGGTTCCCTTGAGCCAGTTCGATCCAGCTATGGTATTCAAACTTCTACAGAAATTGATTTGGATGGCTTAGCTGCTTACGGGGCTGAATTTAGAAGCGGAGAAATTACACTTTCAATCGTTGCTGGAAATCGTGTGAAAATTAGTGTCACAGAACCATTCATTCAAAAACATTGGTCCTTTAAAGACGGTGTTGCCGTGATGCACGTTTGTAATTTGGGATTAGATGATTTTGTTGCAGCTAGAAAGGTAAAGGTCTCAAATGTTATTGATTTGGGCATCGATGTAAAAGTCCCGGTACCTGTCACGCTAAAAACCAAACCGGTGAGAGATGCGATCTTAAATGCAGGTGCGCAGACACTGCTTACATTTGATGACATCACAGTGACTACGTTTGCATTCCCATCGATAGAATACTTTTTTGATGGTTTGCTTGGGATTGATGGGGTTGTTGAGAATGATGAAGCGATCCCGTACACGGTTTCAACTGTTGTTAAGGGGATGGAAGCCAATAACTTGATGGAATACACATTCCCGTTGCTAAATTCACGGATTCTAGACTTTGTGAAAATCCGTATAGAGCAGAAGGAAGATGCTCGTCTTGCGCCCAGTTTAGAAACGATTCAAGTCCAAGACACAGAATCGGCCGGAATGCTTGAGCTCAGAGGGGAATTTGGACCTGAACAGGGCAAAGTCACGATTGGCGGAACAGACGTGACGGTGAAAAGCTGGACGGGTGACAAAATTGTGGTCGAAACCCCAACCAGCGGTGCAGGGTGGATCGGTGAGGTTGTTGTCCTTTCAAGCCAAAACATTCGCAGTAATCCCGTTGATTTAAGAGAGTGGTCCGGCACGATCGATATCACGTTTGACCCCAAGCGGGGCGATCTTTTTGCAGAAAGTAAGATTGATGTGGTCTTTAGAGGCATTGTTCACAGCTATCGAGAATTTATCACTGATGAGGATCTAAAAACGGTGGCCCCTGCCGCTTATTTTTCAACTGAATCGGTGGGTACAGTGTCAGCAAAAGGTGAATCAACCGATTTAGGTATTACCGAACGCTGGAGCGGATTAAGTTTTATGCGCCTGCTCGATCCAACCATCATCGATGTGTTTGAAAATGAGCCACTCCCAACCCGTGAGCTTAGTACCATGGCAAATAATGAAAACGTCTATGGTGGTAAGGTTTATTTTCTTCCAGAAGAGGACAAGGTTGAGTTGTGCTTGTTTGTACGTGGCTTTTATGTAGCAGAATTCCCGGTTGAGAATGTGCCGATGCCTATCCAGCTAAACTATATTTTTGGCGTGCCGTTTCAAAGCGCAGATGGAACTGTGACCTATCAAGAATCGGCCGAATTTTTGCGTGGTTCTTTAGCTTGCTATACAACAGATCTGCTCCCCAATATGGATATTGAAGCGGGTTTATTCTTTGGCGAAGTGGAAGAGTCTGAATACGCGGTACAGTGGTCTAAATTAGCCACAAAAACCCAGCCTTAATCTCTTGGTCTTTTTCTGTAGACTTTGGAAGTTTTCCTAAACTTCCGACCCAATTTTGCACAAATAAAGCTACAAATTAAAAAAAATGATACCCCTATTGGAGAAGATCAAACCAACAACAGAGGTGATCATGCAAAAGAACCATACATCAACAAGTCGCGATGATCTACCCTGAAAAAAGTGGGTAAATTTTGCCACCCATTTTTTAATATTTAACGACATGACCTTTATTTTGGGCGAAATTTAGGTGGTCTAACGCTAAAAACTCGCTGTAATCTACTTAAGTGCTAGAAGCAGGCTTTAATGAGAAATAAAAAACGGCCGACGAGCAGTCGGCCGTTTTAGCATTTTAAATTGAGTGTCCTGCACTTGACCCCAAATTTAGGAACAAGTGACAGCCACTTCATCTACGAAGCTGCTTGTGACACCACCTGAGCCATTGTTAAACACACCAAAATAAATTCGAATCGATTGCCCCTTGTAGTTTGATAAGTCAAACTCTTGGTATTCCCATCGGTTGGCATTGCTCATTTGAGAAACAAGCGTCTTTATGTGTCCACCCTGCGTGATAATCAGGGTGTATTGTGCGTCAACGCTGGCGGCCGAACCAAGGTCAAACTCTGGCATTGGCACATCACGTACACGGGAGGTGCCTGTGCTAATTGAATAAATCTGGTAGCTCAGCCTCGCAGAAGAAACATTAGAGGGAATTGAAACTGTCTGCTCAACTGACGAGTAACTATACTGATTTTCTGCAACGTTGCTGATGCCGACCTGCATGGATCGGCCGCCTGCATATACTGGATTGCTGGCATACCCGGCCGGATACTCATTGTTGTTGATCTGCCAGCTATCGCCAGACTCAAAGCCGTTATTTTGAATCAGATTCCCGCAGCTATCATCTGATCCTGAACCTGACCCTCCGCCAGACCCTCCGCCAGAAGTGGGTGTATTGGTTGCACTCACATTATTTGGAGCTGATGGTGTTGGCTCTGCGATTGGTGTTGCGGTTGCCAGAGCCGTCCCCACAAAATCAATGCCAAACCGATTACCGTTTAGCTGAATAGATTGAGCGATAAATTGATAGTTGAGCAGCGATGGGGTAATCGTATACACACCGGCAAGCATGGAAGACAGTTGATACACACCGTTGGCATCAGTGACCGTGGTGGAGCCGTTACTTGCTGTTAGCGTTACACCTGCTAGCGGTATGCCGCTGTTGTCTATGACTTGGCCGGTAATATTGTAAGTGGGTGGTGACCGTCTAATCATCGGGAGAAAAGCCATGGTCCCGATATTTAATGATGGGTCAACGGTTGGCGTGGTTACTGGCGTGTTCTGACCTGCAGGTGTTGCGGTTGCCGTGGACATAACGGTGGGGGATAGCGTTCCAGTTGGGGTTTGGCTGGGGCTAGCAGTTGCGGTTGCCGTGGCCGTTGGTGTTCCTGTCCCGCTGATCAGGACAGAGCCGCTGACACCGCTTCCCGTTACATCTTTGCCAGCTGTATTTCCAAATGAAACAGGGGGATCGGCCGAGAAGACTACGTTGGCTGTTGAGCTACTTGTTACGTTGGCAACGCCAAAGGTGATTTCTAGTAAATTGCTGTCAGATAGCGCAGCCAGAGGCACAGCGGGATCAAAAATCGTAACATCAATCTCACCGTTGGTGTCGCTAGCATCATAAACAACCGATGCGATGTGCGTTACCGGAACATTGACAGCAACGCTGTCTGGAATGCCATCAAAATTTCCATCTGTTGGGTCAAACGTTAGCAGTGATTCATCGAAATCAATTGAAAATACAATGCTACTGATAAATTCTCCATCGGCCGTGAATGTTACTGGTAGGGTAACTAACCCGCCTGACTCAGCCGGAACGGCGGCTGGGATCGTGAGAGCGGTTCCAGCCGCCTTAGACGTGCTTGCACCCGCATAGCTAAACCTGCCCACCCATGCCATTACTATTAGCAGCAGAAAAAAGACCGTGTAATTAAGTGTTTTTTGTTGCATGTGTTTTCTCCAAGCTTTGGCCAGATAAACCGCTAAGCAAATGAGCGGTTTATCTGGTTTGCATCAAAACACTTAGTCGCTGATAACCAGTGGTAAGAACAACTCAAACAAGCGGTTAAGAGTGAGTTGAATGCCACCATCTTCAGCTGCGTCAAGTGGAATACTTGCCCCGCTTGCACTGCCTAAAGACGGAGGCGGAGTTTGTGAGAATGCCACACTAGCAAACGAGTCTGCTTCGGCTGCTACATCAAATGTGACTTCAACCAGATCCCCTCTAGACAGCGTATTGCCGCTTGGAGAAAGGGTAAAAATCGCAATGTCGATTTCGCCCGCCGTGTCGTTTGCATCATGCGTGATAGCTACCTGATAGCCTGCTGGCAGGTTAAACTTCATGCTGTCTGGCAGACCATCTTGGTTGGTGTCTGAATCATCAAAACTGAGCTTTGTTTCGTCATAGTTCAGTGAGAAGGTAGTGGCGTTGACAGCCGCTGCCGCCGGATCAAGAGAAACCGCAACGCTGGTGCTGCTTGACTGATCATAATCGACCGTGCTTATCTCTAATGCAGTCTGTGTGGCCACATAGTCGAGAATTTCTCTTGCAGGCATGAACTCTACGCTGTTGCGCAGAGAGTTCAACCCCGCCGTTGGGATGGCACCGCGGGTGCTGTCGCTTAAGCAGGTAAGAATGCCGTCCAATCCATTGAAGATAATCAAGATTTCACATGAAATATCGCCTGCGTTAATCTCTGCATCGGCATTTGGATTACAACCAACGGGATCACCATCGAAGGTGCCGTTTGGCGCATCGGCTGGTACCGTGGAGTCGCCATCAAAGATTTCTAGGATTAGGGCCGAAATGTCCCCAGCGTCAACTCGACCGTCACCATTACAGTCACCGGCCGCGTTGTATTCCACCTCGATCGCACCGTTTAAAGTTGACCCCGCTACGCTTTGGCCCAAGTTGTTGCCAAAGGTTGCTGCAGGGGTGTTATCAAAGCTCACCAAGACAAACTGGCTGCCATCTACCGGAGGCTGGCAGATCGTTTGGAAGTCGATTGAAACAATGTCAGAATCATCTGGGATGGTGGCAAGCGGTGCGGTTGGATCGTATGCAGTTACCTCCAGTTGTAAATCTGTTGCATTGTAGGTGGCGGTACCGACGAATCCGGCCGGTAGCGTAAAGCTGACACTGTCTGGAATGCCGTCTGTGTTGCTGTCTGTTGAGTCAAAACTCAAGCAAGCGTTGTTCAGATCAATCGTAAATGCGACTGATGAAATGTAGTCCAATCCTGCATTGTTGTCATTGAATCGAATAGGCACTGTTGTGATTTGCCCTGCCAAAACGGCTGGCACTGTGCCTTGTGGTATGTAGAGAATTGGCCCTAGTGGTGGAATGCCGTCTCGATCGAAAGCAAATATGTCACGCAGATTATTGGTGTCGTCGTTTACTAAATTGTTGGCGTTTGAACTGTACACAACATGTCGGCCGGTGCTGTCTAAAGCTGGCCAGAATGATGCGCCGTTGGCTGGTCCACCATCAAAGTCAAATGTCACTTGGCGCGGGTCGTTGGCGGCTGAAAGATCATACAAATAAATGTCTCTAAGCCCATTGTTATCCCCACTAACAATGTTGCTAGCAAGGGTTTCAAGCGCCACTTGGGTGCCATCTGTGCTGATTTCAGGATGGAACGATTCTCCATTGGTCTGGTTGCCCAAGGCATCTACAGATACAAGTGTGGTGTCTGGTACACCCAAATCCCGTAGGAAGATGTCCGCAACGCCATTTATGTCACCTGCAACTAAATCATCCGCCTCAGATGCAAATACGATCCGGCTACCATCACCTGAAATAGATGGTGAGTACGCACGCGCGTCGGCTGCACCCCCAGTACCGGTTGAGATCAAGGTGACTGAAAGTGCCAAGTCTAGGTCACGCAAATAAATGTCTGATTCACCCGCATTGTCGTCTGCGCTGGTTAGATCAGCTTCAGACGTAAAGGCGATTTCTTGCCCATCGGCCGAAATTGAAGGCGTATAGGAGGGGGCATCTGGAAGCCCTCCACCAGAGGTAATTGAAACCATTGTGGTTACATTGGTTAAGCAATTGTAGTGGAATACGTCAGAGACACCGTTCGTATCGTTTGCCACCATGTTGTTAGCAAATGAGCGAAAAACGACGCGACATGTGTTCCCGACGCTGGCGACGGCCGGTTGATCAGAAACCGCGTTGCCTTGAACTGATCCGGCCCGAATCATAGTGTCTGCAATCCGGTCATAGACAAACACGTCTGTAGTTCCATTGGTGTCGTTAGCGATCAGGTTACTAGCATTTGATGGGAACGCAATGAAACGGCCGTCGCCTGAAATTGAGACGGTGGTGCCACCTTGATCGCCATTAATGCCAACCCCAGAGTGACCATTCGCCTCTGCACTACCAACACCCACTGAAATACGGGTGGTTGTGACGCTGCTGGCTGTGGTTTCGTCAAATATACCGTTCCCGTCCGCGTCACGGTCGCGCAAGAAGACATCAACCAAACCATTGGTGTCGCCATCTACTAAATTGTCGGCTTCAGAGTCAAAGACCACATATCGGCCGTCATCACTGATATCAACATCATAAATGCCAGAACCACCATTTAACGCTTGTGTGCCATCTGTATGCAGATTTAAGCGGGTGTTGGTGCCTTGATTGACTGTTTCACAGTCGACCAAGCTGAAATTCGTGATGCGGGTGTTCCATTCTGTTGCAGATGCAGTGGTATAAAATTGATTGGTATACCAGAAATTACAGTCGTCATACGGGTCAACAGACATATGGCTGTATCTGCCCCATTCACCATCGGTTTCAGTCCCTATTTCTATTTGATCTTGTGGCCCACTGCCTTGATGGAACAGCGTCTCTGTTTGCAGCTCGCCAAGTGGGTCATTGACCAGACGGCCTGTTTGGTAGATAGCCGGTGTTGTGGTTGCGCTGGAGCGACTATATGCGATGGCCATGTTACCCTGTCCATCAACTGCCATACTGCCTAGCCAACGATACAAACTATCTCCTTCTTCCTTGAAGGTGCCCTGCTGATAAACTTGCGGGGTCGAATCGCTGGGGTTGCGCAATTCATACCAGCGGATGCCGGTTGTGCCATCGTCTACCGTGACAGTATGATTGGCCCACATTGATGGCTGGACCACATTGTTGACATAGTGGCGGTACTGAAGTGGCTGCATTAGTTTCTGACCCTGAATGTCTAAGTTTTCAGCGCTGCCACTTTGAGGGGCCAAGTGCCCTATTGGCCAGCTAAAGCTGGATACAGATGTGGTCTTAACCGCCAGCGGGTCAAATGCAGGGTGGCTCGGATTGGTCCAATCGACGTCAAACTCCCAAGTTAAGAATTGATTCGGAGGTAAGATTGAAGCAAAGTAGCCGGGGGTTCCGGCCGGGGGTGGGTCACCAATTAGATTGGCTGGTAGAAGATCTTGATAGCCAAAACTTTCACTGATGTATTCATTGCGGGTACGAATTGAAACGGCTCCGGTTGTTAGGTCATCCCGATTAAAGACCCAGAGGGCAACCCCTTTTGGGGTGCGCGCCAGACCGTTGTTGTCAACGTCAAAAAGGTCGGCCGCCATGTAGATACCATCGGGCCAAATACCGAACTTTGGCTCGTCTGGCAGATAGTCCGCATGGATTTCAATTTGGTACATGTTCCAGTAGGTGTCGGTATTGCCAGACATGAAGTCTGGCGAGATGCCGGGGGCTGGCAGAGACTGGTTGGTCATTGCCACACACTGATAGTAAGGGCCGTTATCAATATCATCTGCGGCAACTGCAGCCACAAACCAGCGGGCGGACATATGATCATAGTGAACCTGAGGTTGGCCTATAAACGTGGCTTGATTTTCACAAGCCAGTGCGCTACCGGCGAAGCCATCATCAAAGAAACCGTAGACAGCACCGCGCGAGTCTTCTAAGATCCCGGTTGTTTTGTCATAAGCCGCAATGCCACCATCATTTGCTGCTTGAATGAAGTAGTTTAGCCCTACGGCTCCGCTCATGTCTGGGGTTTGGTCACGGGTCGAGAATTCATCTCGCGTTTGGCCATCAAAGTTTAGTATGATGGTACCAAACGCGGCTGCGTGATCAAAACCCATTAGTAAAATTCCGATCAACATCGAAACGCCAAGGCTAAAAACTTTGGGCAAATGTATTTTCATAAATTTTTCTCCTAGAATTTTATGTATAGCTAATTGTTACTTGATGCGAACTTGATGAAATAAAAACACTTTTATTAGTAAATAAAATTCTGTGTTTGAATTAGGACATGCCTGCACCGCACTAACTTTTTGGTTAGTGGAACTGTAAATGCGGGCCCTGCAATAGAACCTGTCGGTCTTGATTTAGCATTGACTCATGAAAGCTTTTTTTGTGAATAAAGGGATATGATTGACGATAGATATGTCACTGATCCTCAATTTGGTTTGGTTAGATGAGAGTTATAGTTATTGGTTATATTGATCTGATGACCGTACTGGGGCGTTCAGCTTTACCCCTTCCCTCAATACCGTAAGTGGCAAGGGGATACCCCCATGGACTTGTTGGCGTAAAGCAGGAGCATGATGAAGCTGCCGCTGTATAAAGGGAGCGCGTCGTGTTGGTTCACTGCTTGGCACTGACCTTTTGGTCTGCACAGCAGCTTTTTGCCTTTTCCTCTAAAGACAAAATACTTAACCTTTATTATGTTTTCTTGGTTGTGATGAATTGGGTATGTGAGTCTCCGCTCTCTTACCCTATCTTACCCCTCAGTAACTTTGTCAGGTACCTCGTTTCGATTCACATGTTACTTAAGTAATGGTTAGATTGAAATGGGTTTCACATCTAATTTATGCACCATTCACGATGATTTTTCTGCTTTTGCCAAGGGGTGTGTCCTGAAACGTAGAAAGTGGGATTCAATTAATGTATAGAGAACCGCTCCCGCAGCGATAGTAAGAAAGAATGAAAGGAGAAAAAGCGAAACGGTATTTAAAACAACCAAGGTATTGACCATGTGATTGATAATTTTATGGATCAAATAAATGGCATATGAAATGGTTGCTAGCCCATAGCTAGGGGCAAATTTCTGGCCACCCCAAAAAGAATTTGGATTAATTGCAGCCAAAACCAGCAGCCCAAATCCAATTGATAAGATGGGGAACCCGAACAGCAGCGTTGGGAGCGTGGCAAAATATGGTGATGTAACTGGCCCACCAAAGAGCCAAAACGCAATGCCAAGGCAGGCCAATGCGGGTGGCAAGAGCCAATCGCCTAAAGTGTGGAGTTTGTGTATAAGATCCGGCCGCCACGTTGCTATTGCTGCTAATCCAACCCCAACCAGCAATCCGTCTAAGCGGGTGTAGGTGGGGTAGTATACGGTTACAAACGCAGCGCGAAGCTGACTGGCTTCAGTCAGCATTGGGGCGACGGCCGACCGCCACGCCCACCAGCGTAGCCCGATACCCAACATCAGCACGGCCGGAAAAATGAGCCAGCTCAAGCGCCATCGCTGTCGAAAAACCAAAAGTAGTAGCAGTGGAAATAGAAGATAGAAGTGCTCTTCAACACTCAGCGACCACGCATGGGAGAAGGTCGTGCGGTATGGATTGAAGTTGAAGTTTTGGGTAAAAGTCAAAAATCGCCAGAGGGGCTGAATGCCTGCCCCTTCTTGGGTGACCGGGAGAAAAAAATAGATGGCAAGTGTAGACCAATAGGCGGGCAAGATGCGCAGGGCACGGGATATATAAAAGCGGCCGAGATTGATCTGATCGGTTGTTTTTACCTCTTCAAATAGCTTACGCGCGATGAGAAAGCCGCTGAGGACAAAAAAGAGATCAACTCCTGCCCAACCTATCCGGCCGATTGGCTCCAGCCAGCGAATCGGAAGTCCGTAAAGAGCTCGATAGTGGTAGAGCATGACCCCCAAAATAGCAGTGGCGCGCAGGTGGTCTAAACCATGAAGTCTATAGTGGTCGCTTTGCACAGCGAAATTATAGTTCTTTAATTAGCCAAAGAATAAGATCATGGTCGATCGCAACCGTTTCTCCGTTTTGCACCGGCCGATGCCACTGGCACAGCCCCCGACCGTCTGGGATGTAGCCCCGCCTAGCGTACAGCCTTTGCGCTGGGCCATAGTCTCCAAATATCCCCACGCATGTTCCAGCATGGGTTGCTTTGGTTTTGATCAGTGTTTCGGCCGCATCCATAAGCTGTGATGCAATCCCTCGGCCTTGAAACTCAGGTTTTACTTCAAGATGTTGAATAAACGGGATGTTGTTTTGGCGAAAATCTTCGTTGTGCGGCTCCCATCGAATGGTGATAAACCCAGCGAACTCATTCCCAAGTTTCGCCACAAACGTATTGCTGAGGCCGTTTAGGTCTGCATCAAAGTGCTCTGCAGCTTGCTCTTGATCACCGGCATAAACGTTTTCAGCAAACAGCCTGACATTTGACTGGATCTTCTGCTCATCTAGAAGATCTATTTGTAGATTTTGAGTGTTCAATTTTCCGTTAGACGTTTACTTTGTAGTTGAGTTTGATTTCATCCCCGTGCATCCCGCGGAACCCCCAATTGGCGGCCGGACTTTCCAAAATGCAGATTTCCAAATCCATCTGCTGAATGCCGAGTTGTTCCTGAATACGATCAAACAGTAATCGAATCAATTTCTTTTTGGTCTCAACCGTGCGCCCCTCAATCATGGTGATTTCGATGATGGTATAGGCTTCGGTCCGGCCGCCCGGCATGAAGAAGTTTTCTTTGGCGATGGGGAAGAATCGATGCGCCCGCTTGTCTTCTGGTATAGCCAAAGCATCCTTGACGCATGCGTGAATCACGGCCGAAAGCTCATTTCTGATCGGGATTAGAGCGGTATCAACACCGTAAATTTTGATTTGAGCCATTTTTCCTCACACATAAACTCAACAATCGATTCAATTTAAATATGAAACCAGTCATCTTCTATACTTATTAGATGTCAAAGTCAGAGTTTACCAAGATTGATAAAAACTTCAGAGTTTTTCTCTAAGCTAAAAATTTAATTTTTTGCCAAGCATTCATCAGTGTTCTCGTTTCTTCTGGTAAAAAAAGCACATGGCTTTGAGATTTTGCACCCAAACTGAAAAAACTTCCAATAACTGCTTGGCTGTAGCCTGAGAGATTATGCTAGTCTGCTTGAGAGAACCGATACATGGGAAAGTGATGATATATTGCGCAGGCGACTAAATACAGCGGCCGCAAATGAACACACCATCATGACGATTACAAACGTCATTCCATGGGATGGGGATAGTGTACCTGCAATAAATCCTCCAATTAAGGCACCCACAGGACGAATGCCATAAATCGCAGTTTGGATGACCGAGTTAACTCGCCCCAACATTTGATTCGGCGTTGCCAGTTGACGAATTGAATTTTGTACAATCAGCCACATGGAAGGGCCAAGCCCCAAAAAGAAGAAGCCAACGTAAATAATATTTACGTCAAAGAATTGTGGAAAAATTAGCAGCGAGATGGCTGCCGCCGAACTTCCCGGGCCGTAAAGCAGAATGAAATTAGGCGTCACAGATTTTGAGAAGCGGCTGATTGACCACGATCCTAAAATGCCTCCAGCCCCAAATGCTGCCAATGCCAGACCAAAAGTGTTTGGATTTGCATTGTATTGCTCTGACATGAATGGAATGAGCACAACCAAAAGTGCTGAAAATGCAATGTTCCAAAAGAGGGCGCACGCGGTAATGGGTCGAAGAAGATCATGCTTAAAAATGTATTGCCCAGCCTCAAGGATCAGCTGAAACGAACTTCCTTTTGGTCTGGTAAAGGCCGGGAGCTCAGGCAATTGAACAATAGCCATTACTGCTATCAATGCCGAAATAGCGGCCAAGC
>JBCCSO010000085.1:0-12385 GCA_039199965.1 Chloroflexota bacterium
CGTTAGCTCTTGCTCTTTGGCTTCTGACCGATTTTCTGCGTCTTCAGCAACCTCTTCTACATTTTCAATTTCGTCTTTATTGTCTGTATCGTTCACAGCTTTACCTTTTTCATGACAAAGGGTGCCTCTGCTAAAAACAGGAGCACCCTTGTGTAGTTTGTGTGTGTTAAGTACCGCCGTCACCTAGTCAGATGCGGCAGGTAGGTTAATTTGGATACGTGTTGCTAGGCAACAGTGTGTTATCTGCGTAGTAGTCGCTAATGAACTCCGTCATCAGCCCCGCAACGTAGCGCACGGCGGAAATATTGCGACCGTATGACATGCGGGTTGGGCCTACAACGGCCACTTCACCAATCAACTCTTCCCCTACACCGTAGCGAGAAAGAATGATGGTGCAGTGTTTTAGTTCTTCCCAGCGGCCGTCACCACCAATGACCACCCGGACGCCTGAAGACCTTTCTTCAAACACGCTAGAAATCATATTAGCCAAACGAGAATTTTCTTCTAGGAGATGGACGGCCGCGCGGGTTGCATCATCTTCTATCAAATTCGTAATACCGGTCCGATGAACTCGGCTAATGGCGCGTCTATCTGCTCGACTGATGGCGTCAAGAACCAAACGGCCGACTTCACGCTCTAAAATCCGGTCAATTGTTTTGATTCGTTCTTGAACTTCAACGCCAGAAGAGCCCTCAAATAGCTTGTTCAACCGATCAGCCGCTTGAGACAGCCTTTGTTGCGGAATCGACTCAGCCAGCTCGAGCATCTGCTGGGAAACTTCTCCTCCAACCATGACCAGAACCATAAGCACCATACGCCCTTGAGTTGAAATGAGCTGAATATGTTTGACACGGTTCAGTTGACTGCGTGGATAGGTGATAAAGCTAGCCCCTGACGAAGTGCGCGCCAATACGGCCGTTGCAAGTCCCATCCACTGGCTGATGTCAAGCCGAGCTTGGTGGAACTGGTGCTGAATCATCTGTTTTTCAGATTGAGGGAGTTCATACTCACCCAGCAGCCGCTGCACAAAGTAACGATAACCCTTCTCCGTTGGAACACGGCCGCCCGATGTATGGGGCTGTTCCAAAAATCCGGCCGCGTCTAAAAACGACAGCTCATTGCGCACAGTGGCCGAACTAACAGACAAACTGAACCGTTCAACCAATGTTTTTGAACCCACGGGAACACCGTCTCCTGTGTAAGAGCGGATGAGTAGAGCCAATATTTGATCCTGACGATCAGACAGGTTGATATTTTTTCTTTCGTTTTTGCTCATTTTTATAAATGACTTTGGGCGTTGAATCTTTACAGACTTTGTTTTGGCACTCTGTGCTTCTGAGTGCCAAAATCCCGATTATGGTAACATGAGCCCCAAAACAGGTCAACCCTAACTCATTCAATCATCAAATTTTTAGGTTAATCTTTATAGACAAAATGGGGGCATAAAGATTTGCCAAAATAATTTATGTTCAAACCTTTTCAGATTAATAGTATTTTTAAGGCCTAACCTAAGCTTCAACAAGCTCAGCTTAACTTCCTAAACAAACATCTTGATTACAAAAGCTCCTAAAATGATCTTGTCATTAGGGAGACAAAATAAAGTCTACTCAAAAAATGTTGAGTCTTTACCAAATAGGTTCTGCCAGATCGTGCGGACCACAATTTTGACATCAAGTAGCAGTGACCAATTTTCGATGTACCACAAATCGAACTTGGTTCGTTCTGCAATTGAAGTGTCGCCGCGTAAACCGTTAACTTGCGCCCAGCCGGTCATACCGGCCCGTGCCCGATGGCGATCCATGTAGCGCGGCACGCTTTCACGGAACTGCTCTACATAATAAGGTTGTTCCGGCCGGGGACCAACAAGGCTCATCTCTCCTAAAAGAACGTTAATCAGCTGGGGCCACTCGTCAATATCGAGCCGGCGCAGCAAGCGGCCTAAGCGTGTTTGACGAGGGTCGTCATCCACCGTCCAACCGGGGCCGCTTTTTTCTGAGTCGTTCCGCATAGAGCGAAATTTTAAGATTTTGAACGGTTTGCCGTCTAATCCCATCCGCTCCTGCACAAAAAATACTGATCCCGGAGACTCTACACGAATAGCGATAGCCACCAGTAAGATAAGGGGAGAGAATAGAACCAAGATAAACCCAGCCGCACAGAAATCAAACAGCCGCTTGATCATCAGCAGATAGCCCCTCATAGCATAATCACGTACAGACAGAAGAGGTAACCCCCCTAAGTCATCTATCGTGGGTTGGGTAGCCACCATCTGGAAAATGTCTGGGAATACTTTGATCGAAACTTCACCGCGCTCGCACAGGGCGATAATTTTGACCGCCTCACGATGCCCTTTCTCAGGGATGGCAATAATCACTTCATCAATGTCTTCCGAATCAATCAGACCGGGCAAATCTTGTACGCCTCCCAGCACGTGTACTCCTGCGACCATATCCTCCAGTGGGAAGTCCCTTTCATTTTCTCCGGCTGTAACAAGCCCCACAATTTCATACCCCAATTGAGGCGACCACAAGATACGTTGCAAAACAACCCGCGCCATCTCACCAGAGCCGACGATAAGCGCACGATCTCGGCCGATTCCGCGCCGCTGCAGGCGAATACGCACAAATGAAAAAATAGTACGCCCGAGCATGATAGATAGAACCGTAAGCAGCCATGCATACAAAATCATCGCGCGTGGTATCTCAAAGTCGGTTGAGTAAAACAAAACCGTTAAGGCCACTGAAATAAGCGTCCCGATTGTGACGCTAAAGATGACTGAATAGAGTTGATCTACTCGGGACAGCGCGCGCGGAATGTAGTACTGCCGATTAAAAAACAGAGTAAATAGGATGACAATGACTGAAATAACGATCAGACTAACAAGTGAGCCAATTCGCGCTCCAAATGACAGCGGGGACGGCCATGGAACTAGATAACGCAGCAAATAAGCGGCTAGAAATCCGATTGATACCATTAGGGCGTCAATCAAAACCAGTGAAATCGTGAGCCAATTGCGTAATCGTTGATTCTTCATACTTTACAACCTACGCCATATATTTCCGGCCGTCTAATTCCGGCCACAGCTTTGGCCCCCCTTTTAATGCCAGACCCAGCATGACGAGCATATGCATAAACAAATTGGTTTCACGCCGATAGTGTCGATAGTAAAAAATAATCATCGCCCGATCAAACTCAAACTGCGCTTTAGGGTTCTGCTTGCTAGAGGCTCGTTTGATGTGCTTAACCTTGCGGGCAGGGTTATACACGACCTGCCAACCACCATCTTTTATCCGCTTAGCCCAGTCAAGGTCTTCCCCATACATCCAAAAGATTTCATCCAGCATGCCGACTTGGTCGATGGCGGCCGTGCGTACCAACATAAACGCACCCACAACAGAATCGACCTCAGTTAGCTGATCTTCCGGCAGATAAGACATATTGTAGCGGCCAAATGTAGGTGAATTCGGGAAAAGTCTGCTTAGCCCCAGCATCCGGTGCATCGATACGGTTGGGGATGGGAAGCTGCGGCGGCAGGCGAGATCCAGTGAGCCATCTGGCAGAACTAGGCGTGGTCCAACCACACCAACATCAGGGTTTTCATCCATCCAAGACACATAAGTTGCCAAACAGTCGACCGGAAGTTCCGTATCTGGATTGAGCAAAAGAACGTACCGGGGCGCATTGTTGCTACCGACACCCAAGGCCACCATGCCCTGATTATTGGCGGCCGGGTATCCCACATTATCCTGATTCGCTATCAGCTCAGCTTGAGGGAACTCTGATCGCACCATCTTTACTGAATCATCTGGTGAAGCATTATCAACCACAATGACCCGATAAGAGACATCCCCCGTACTGGCAAACAGAGAATTCAGACAATTTTTGAGGAGTTGGCAAACGTTATAATTAACAACAACAACGGCCAAGTCGTATGACATAAACAGTTCCTATGAAGCCACAATTTGGTGTACTGGTGCGTGATAACTTAGGCCGACCCCAGTGCAATTACTGAGAATTGACGATAAGACTTTTTCAAAAATCCTTAGTGGATAACTTTTTTAATAGCGATATTAGTCAATCAGGGACCAGTGCGGCAGCGATTCTAGCACAGTTAGTTTCAAAGCAAGATACAACTTTATATTTTTCAATCTAGTCCAACCGCCAAAAGTAAACAGATTTCCTTTGAAGAAAAGTAGCAGTTGGCTTTTGCGAAAGCCAGACTTTAGCTTTCGCCTAACTCTCTATTATGAACCAAGACTCTACTTCTAGTCAGTCGATAGCTGACTACGCAACTACGATATTTTTAATCATTATTATCTTTTCATTAGGCTACATTGTCGGGCAATCAAACTGGGCTCCAGTGCAGCTAACAGCTCTGGGGCGGCAGGGCCCACGCGAGGCCCGCCAAGCGTTTATCCCGTTCTGGGAGGTTTATCGCTTGCTCAATGAAAACTCTTTAAACCGGCCGCTAGATCAAGACGTGCTGGTTAAAGGGGCCATAGATGGGATGCTGGCAACACTTGATGATCCCAACACCGCCTATTTGCCCCCCGTAGAACAATCAGCTCTAGAAGACTCAATCTCCGGTGAGCTTCAGGGGATTGGGGCAGAAGTGGAAAGCGTTGAAGGTGCTGTTACTATCGTCTCACCGTTTGATGGTTCACCCGCGGCCGATGCCGGTTTGCTACCCGGTGACATTATTCGTGAAGCAGATGGGACAGTGTTAGACGATATGGACATTGGAGAAGCAGCAGGGCTCGTGCGCGGCCCGGCCGGAACCGATGTTAATCTCGTAATTGAACGTGACGGAGAGCGGTTTGATTTGATCATCACCAGAGGTGTTATTGATATTCCCAGCGTTGTGGGTGAAATGCTCGCTGGTGAAGCAGAAGGTATCGCTTACATTCGCATCAATCGATTTGGTGAGCGCACCAGCGAAGAATTAGACGCTTTGCTTGAGGGTACTATCAGCCAAGATCCTGAAGGCATTATTCTAGACCTCCGTCGCAATCCGGGCGGCTCACTAACAGCCGTAGTCGACATTGCTGATGAATTCTTAGCTGAAAGCACCATTCTCATCGAAGACTTTGGTGGGGACAATCTAACTACCTTTGAGGCAACCAATGCAGGCCTGTTGGAAACAGAAGAAATCATCGTGCTAATTGATGGTGGGAGCGCCAGCGCTTCTGAGGTGCTGGCGGCCGCTATTCAGGACAATGATCGCGGCGTTGTTCTAGGCACATCCTCTTTCGGAAAAGGTACCGTACAGAACTGGTTTTCGCTCAGCGATGGCTCAGGAGTGCGCATCACCACGGCGCGCTGGCTAACGCCAGATTCTGAGTGGGTTCATCTTGAGGGTGTTCAGCCAGACATTGTGGTTGAACCGGCCGAAGAATTCCGGCGGCCGATGGAAGATGACGAGCAGTTTGATGAAGCGCTCAATTATCTATTAGGCGAAATTAATGGGCAATAAGCCACACATCGTCGTCATCGGCACGGGAGCCCTAGCCTGTCTTTTTGGGGCGCGTCTCAGTCAGGTGGCAGCCGTAACGCTATTAGGCACATGGACTGAGCAAATCGATGCAATCAACGGCGATGGGTTGCGCTTGAGAGAGATGTCAGGCGCAGAAAGTGAGTTTAAGCTCAAAACAGCTCGCTTTCCTGATGATGTTCAATCTGTGCAGCCTGCTGATTACGCTCTGGTGCTGGTTAAAAGCTACCAGACTGCGGTCGCGGCCGAACGGATCAAAGCAATTATCAAACCCAACGGTGTGGTCTTATCATTGCAGAACGGGTTGGGTAACCAAGAAAAGCTGCTGCACGCGCTGCCCTTTCATATGGTCAGCAGTGGGGTTACGATGCAAGGGGCAAACATTGTCCAGCCGGGATTAGTCGTGCACGCAGGCAACGGATACTCTGTCATCGATGACAAACCGTTTCTGGTTGGACTAAAAGAATTGATGGCCGAAGCCGGTCTGCTGATACAGGATTATGCTGAATTTGGCTTTCAGGGCATTGAAGCGGTACTGTGGCACAAGTTGATCATCAATGCTGCCATTAATCCGCTAACGGCCCTTCTAGACAAACCAAACGGATACCTAGCCCAGAATAAAGTTGCGCGACGGTTGTGTCTGCAGACTACGCATGAAGCACTTGCCGTTTCTCAAAAGGAAATCACCTTTGAGACAAACTCAAATTCGGAGCAGGCATGGGTTCGCGTTGTGGAGCAAACAAAGCATAATCGATCATCTATGCTGCAAGATGTAACAAACGGCCGACGCACGGAAATTGATTCAATTTGTGGTGAAATTGTTCACAGAGGGAGGAAATCTGGGATGAAGGCTCCCATCAACAGGTTGTGGTTAAAGTTAATTCAAGATTATGAGGCTTCAGGCCAAAGACTAGAATTCACGGCAGACGAACTCAGCCAGTTGGTCAATGATTATGGGGTGGAATGAGACGACTAGCTTGTCATATTATCATCTCAACCGCTTGAGCTACACCCCGTGATCGTCAATAAAGTTAGCCTGCCACGTGTCAGATTCCCCAAAGTGCCCGCTTGAAAGGGTTTCACGAACATCGTCATACATTCCTTCAAGATCATTTACCACCGTTTGGTCACATAAAGGCACACCGTCTGAGTAAGCGGCTCGGCCAATCATATGTGCAGAAACTGGGGCGGTTGCCAGCAAAAATGCAAAGATCGCCACAGCCCGGCCGGTCACTCCCAAGTCGCCGAAAAATATGCTTACGCCAATCAGCATAAATCCCGAGCCAATAATGGTTGTTTTGGTAGAAGCTGACATCCGTAAAAAGATATCTGGCATCCGTACAATGCCAAACGCACCCACTAAAATAAACAGCACTCCCAAAAATATAAATATAACGCTCAGTAATCCAATCATCTACTTGTTATTATTCAACATCCAGATGGCGAAAACGACCAATCCTATGATCACCACCAAGATAACTAATGCAGCTAAAAAAATTATAGACATGACCTGATACCCGTTAGCTACGTCGGTCAATGTAATATGCAAATCCAATGGTGCCCAAGAACGTAATCATGGCAACAACCAGTGCAATATCCAAGAATACAGTTTCGTTAGATGCCACGGAGTAAGCCGCCATCATAGCAACAGCGATCCCTGACAGCACATCCAGAGCAACCACACGATCGGGCAAATTATCCGCAATGATCAGCCTCACAAACGCCAAAATAATGGCAATCGCGAGCAAGGGCACAATGACCCACGTCATCAGTAGTCCTTCAAAGATCCAAGCTAGGTCTAACATTATGGATTCATGATCTCCTTGACTCGCGTCTCAAATCCTTCCTTAATCTCCTTCCGGAACTCATCAGCATCCTCTACGTAGACACTGTGCACGTAGATAACCTTTTGGTCTGTTGAAACGTCAAGAGTAAGCGTACCGGGGGTAAGTGTAATCAAGTTAGCTAGCAGTGTGATTTCCGCATCTGATTTGACGGAAAGCGGCACAGCTACTACCCCGGGTTTGAGACGGTCAGGGTTCAGAATAAATGTAAAAACACTGAGGCCCGCTGTCACCAACTCCTTGAAGAAAAATCCCATGAATTGGAGTAGCTTCCACATATAAGTAAAAATACGAAAATTGGGTTTCCGGCTGAAGTAGTTGATATCCATCCGGGGGCCGCCCACAAATAGGAGCAAGAACGCCAAAATAGATCCAAACCCAACGTTGCCTAGCGTAAGCTCACCGGTAAGAAACACCCAAATCAAGACCATTACGATCAGTAAAAACATGATTATGAGCCTCCTAATACGGCCGTAATGTAAATGCTTGGATCCATAATTTGATCAGCAGCCGCTGTAGCCACATCATACAAGGGGCCAGCCCAAATGCCCATTACAACGGTTAGAACACCAATAGCAATAGTGGGTGCCCAGCGGATCCAAAATGAAGCACTTTCAAGTTCAGTCACATTTCCCTGAAGGGCCTCCGGCCGTTTGCGCATAAACACGTATGTCCAAATTTTTGTCATTGAATACAGGGTCCAGACGCTGACGAAGAGCCCAACCGCCACGTAAGCGTACTGCTGCGCCTCTAAACCTGCTTTTACAATGGCAAATTTCGCCCAGAATCCGCTGAGCGGGGGAATACCGGCTAAAGCCATTGCTGGTATGAAAAATAGCATCGACAGTGCCATATTGTTGTTGTAAAAGCCGCCTAGCTTCTTTAAGTCATACGTACCAGTCATTTTTTCAACGATACCGCTTACTAAAAACAAAGCTGATTTCGCTAAGATGACGTGAACCATAAAGTAAATGGTTCCGGCAATAGAGTCGACAGTGAAAATACCCAATCCCAAAATCAAGTAGCCGATCTGGCTAATAATATGGAACGAGAGCAGACGGCGAAAATCGTACTGCGCGACCGCCCCAAAGACACCAGTTACCATAGTGAGTGCGGCCAAAACGAGCAGAACGATCTGGGCTAGGCTGATGATTTCTGGAGCGGAGAAGATAAGGGAAAATACGCGAATCAGAGCGTAAACTCCAACCTTCGTCAGTAGAGCGCCAAAAATAGTCGTAATGGCTGTTGGTGGGGTATGATAGCTTGCGGGTAGCCAGCCAAACATGGGGAACAGGGCGGCTTTCATGCCGAAAGAAACCACGTACAGCATAGCAATTGATGTTACAACCACTGGATTTTCGGCCGCAATTTCAGGCAGTCGGTTGCCTAAGTCAGCCATATTGACCGTACCGCTTATGCCAAAAACAAGCCCAGTAGCGGCTAGGAAAACTGATGAAGAGATCAAGTTCATGATGACGTACTTGACACCGCCTTCAATGGGGGCCCGGCCGCCGGTCATCGAAAGCATCACAAACGATGAGATTAGCATAATCTCGAACCAAACAAACAGGTTGAACAAGTCACCAGTTAAGAATGATCCAGAAACCCCTGCAAGCATAAACTGAAACAAAGAATGGTATCCGTTTTCCTCAAGCACATCGCTGATATCGTCCAAGCTGTAAATTGCTACCATCAGTCCCATGAAGGCGGTAACGATGGTCATGATGGACCCTAGTAAATCAGCAACCAAAACGATGCCGAACGGAGCCGTCCATCCACCGACTGCGAGCGTTTGAATACCAACTGCATTTACTTGATTGAAGAGAGCAAGGGTAAAAACGAGAGCGGTCGCAGAACCTAACAGACTGATCCAGCGTTGAACCTTGGGTAACCCCCAAAAAATGATACAAACGATAGCGGTGACAAACGGAATAAGAATAGGTGAAATAACGATCATGCTTCTACATCCGTGGTCTTCATGACGTCAATATCGTCAGAATGTGTAATCTGATAGGCCTGTTTGATCAAAACGACTGCATAGGCCAACATCGCCATACCGATCACGATAGCGGTCAAAATGAGCGCTTGCGGAATGGGATTGGCAAATTCGCCAGCAATTGTTTTGTCTCCGTCAGAAATGATTGGGGGAGCAGCCCGACTTACGTCACCAATTGTAAAAATAAGCAGGTTGGTCGCGTTCCCCAAAAGTCCGATCCCCAAAATTAATTTTACAATGCTCCGGCGCAGTACCAAATACACACCGGTTGCATAAAGAACGCCTACAACGGTTGCCAACATTAAATTCATACGTTCCCCCCTTCTGTATGAGGATTTTCATGCTGAAGATTCTCATCTTGTTCAGCAAGTGAAAAGACAATTGAAAGGACAGTTCCAACCACAGTGAGCATGACACCAATGTCAAACATAAGCGGGGTTCCTAATTTACCAATTGCGGGCAGCTCTGTGGTTCCCCACACACCATACATAAAGGTTTCTTGCAAAAAGACGGGAGAGATCATCGCAGATGCCACAGCAACGGCAAGCCCAACACCAATCAGCCGAATAGGCTCGACCCTAAGCAGTTCTCGCGCCTGCTGTACATCAAATGCGAACACGTAGATGACGAATGCAGAGGATGCAACCAAGCCGCCGATGAATCCACCGCCGGGCTCGTTGTGCCCTCTGAACAAAACAAATACAGAGAAGAGCAGAATCAGGGGAACCAAGTAGCGGCTGGCGGTCTGAAAAATAAGTGAGCGAATAACAGGAAAAACTTCCCGGCCGCGGAATGTACCGGTAGCGAGCAGAGCCATAACGCCGATGCCAGCTACAGCCAAAACTGAAATTTCAACCATCGTGTCAAGCCCTCTGAAGTCAACCAAGATAACGTTGACAATGTTGCGCCCTTTTGCTTCCAAATAGCTACCTGCCGCATAGAAGTTCGAAATGTGCCTGCTGTACGGGATAGAAGTCACAAATAAAACAAGCCCGAACATGATTAGCCCGATTAAACCGGAAAGCAGAGCATCCCGGTAGCGGCCCAGAGCACTCGTCAAAGACTGATACTTCGGCAAGCGATAGATCACTAGAACAAAGATGATGACTGTCAGAGTTTCAATTGAAAATTGGGTCATCGCAAGGTCTGGCGCGTTGAAGTAAAGGAAGAGCAGCGCAATGCCATACCCTACAACACCCAATGCAGCGATGGCAGCTAAGCGGCCCGAAAAGCGAACCACATAAAAGGCTGCAATGATGATGATGGCTGAAATAATTAGTTCATTTAACCGCGGGGTCTCTGATATAGTGACTTGAACACTGCCCAATGCGCCTGAAAACCAGAGCGGAAGCGTTACGAGCACAACGAGTGTCACGAAAACAAACTCTAGGTAGCGGCGAAGATAGCCATTCTGCAACATCACTGCCGTACGTCCAGCTAAGTCCAACATACCGTCAAGGAAGTTGAAGTAGCCGGTTTCTGGACCGTATGCGCCGGTGCCCTCAGTCAAACGCTGTGAGAAGGCCAGAATCGATTTATGGAAGTATGCAAATCCGAAACCCGCCACAATGGTGATAAGGCTAAGCACAGGCACAATGTTGAAGTAAGGCGGAAGCGCATGAAGATGAACGACTTCCCACTTACCTAAAACTGCAGACATCGCTGGCGAGAAGAACTGAACAGAAAAGAAATCGCCTTCAATCGTTAGCCATGACAGCATTGCCAGAATGCCCAGCACTATTGGGCCAAGCCACAGCTTCCAAGGTGCTTCATGAACGTGGCTGGTGTCAAAATTAGGATCTTTCTCTTCCATAAAGACGCGATAAATAATGATTCCAGCCGCAGCTACGTTGAAGAAATTCATTACAAAGGCCGCAACAGTGAGTCCCGTTGCTCCTAGTTCTGTGAAAGCGGTCGCTTCATAAATTAACTCTTTACCCGTAAAACCCAATAGCGGTGGTATACCGGCCATCGACATGGTGGCCAGCAAAGCGGCCGTAAACGTAATGGGCATCAGGCGGCCCAGCGCACCCAGTTTGTTAACGTCACGCGTTCCTGTTTCATGATCAACGGCACCAGCAATCATGAAAAGCGCACCCTTGTAAAGCGAATGAACCAGCAGGAAAAGCACCATCGCTTTGATCGCAACTTTGTCTCCAATACCAATTAAGAAAACAAGAATCCCCAACGCTGAAATGGTGGTGTAAGCCATGATTTTCTTCATATCCGGCCGCTGCCAAGCCATCCAGCCACCTAAAATAGCCGTGATGCACCCCACAATGATGAGCGTCCAAGTCCAGCCGGGGGCACTTTTCATGACGGGGTTCATGCGTGCTAAGATGTACACGCCAGCTTTGACCATGGTTGCTGAGTGCAAATAGGCTGAAACCGGTGTGGGCGCTGCCATTGCGTTTGGCAGCCAAAAGTGGAATGGGAATTGAGCAGATTTGGTGAACGCACCCAAGATGACCAGCACCGTAGCAGCGGGGAACAGGTTGCTGGCAAGGATCTCATCTTTACTTTTCAGAATTTCTGAAAGTTCCCAGCTACCGGCCGCATTTCCCAACAAAATTAGCCCAGCCAGCAAGCATAAGCCGCCCGCGCCGGTCACGAATAGTGCTTGCTGCGCCGACACTTGTGACTCTTTGTATTCATGCTTGAAACCAATGAGTAAGTAGGAAGAAATGCTGGTCAGCTCCCAAAAAACAAACAACAACATGATGTTGTCAGCGGTAACAACCCCTAACATAGCCACCATGAACAGCAACAGAATTGCAAAGAATCGGCCGATTTTGGGATCACCGTCCATGTAGCCGCTGGCGTAAATGAGGATCAGCGTGCCAACCCCCAAAACCAGAAGCGACATGAGCATGCTCAAGCCATCTAGCCGAAAGGATAAAGAGGTTCCAAGCTCTGGAACCCATGCGATATTGAGTTGGGGAAACTGTTGATTGGCAACATTTGGTAGCTGTGTGAACAACCAAACGACGCAGGCTGCCGGTAAAACAGCGATAAGCCAATAAAAATTTCCCTTCGATTCTCCGTGTCCTGCCA
>JBCCSO010000086.1:0-12334 GCA_039199965.1 Chloroflexota bacterium
AAGCAGCCGTACCTGATGATGGGGTAGCTATTGGGGACATGTGCGGTATCGTTTATACCGGCACCGCTTTGTGGCAGTCAGCGGCCGAACGCAGTTGGCACTACGCTGGCGGCTTTTGCACGCTGGGCTGTGCTATGCCGATGGGGATTGGGGCAAAGTTGGCAATGCCTGAAGTCCCGATGGTTGTGATGGTAGGAGATGCAGGATTTCAATTTACGTCCACAGAATTGGCCACAGCGTACGAGCAGCGGTTACCTTTGCCCATAATCATTTGGAACAATGATGGCTTGGGTGCCATTGAAGGACATATGGACAATATGGGAGTCCAGCGGGTTGCGGTTGAATATGGCAGTAGTAATCCTGATTTTTTGGCTTTGGCTAAAGCATACCATTGCCACGCAGAGCGGCCGCAGTCATTGGCTGAGCTGACACAGGCTGTAGAACGAGCTTTTACCGCAGATCGGCCGACCGTAATTGAGGTTCTTGAACGAATTGACTGGTAGCGTTGCTATAAATTCACACTCCATAGCCTAAAATCCTCACTTGTAGGGGGAGCCATATACATATCGTACCATTTGTGACAACCTACTTGAGTCTTATCATTGCCTAGCACGGCAGCGTTCTTTGCTATCTGTTTCAAATATGAATAACCTCAAGCTCCACAAATTTAATGATCTGCTGTACGAAAAGAGAAAATCAGTTTACCTGTTTTGCGGTCTGCTTTTCTTCGCTCATATATCTGCAGCAATATTTTCAGCATATGGATTGTCAAATGCTGAAGGGTTTATTGCTCATCAAATTTGGTTTGCACCTTCCGTTTTTGGAAATCTGGCAATGCTATCGGTTATAGCATCTTTCCTAAATTGGCGGGGGCGTATAGATCTGGCTGTATTCATTGCTTTGGGTGTCCTGCTTTTTGCTTGCATGTACTTGGTCTACGTATCGTCAGATTTGATGTCTTTCCACATCATCCTACATTTGATGTTGACTTGGATGTTTCTGCTACTGGTTACTCCCGCAGATTGGTGGGCCGCAAGCTTGCTTGTGGGCCTTGTTTTCTTTGGGATATTTATGCGTGTGGCGATGAATGCGGCCACATATCAGCTATTTTCAGACCCTGAAACGATTTACATTGTGCAGGAAAACAACAGCGTGGTTGCAGCAGGTTTTGGTATAGCTTTGCTACTTCTTGTTACGCTACGATTTAGTGAAGCAGGTGTCCGAGGAAAGATGCTGCTGTCTATGGTGTTGATTTCTGGCTCTGCATTGGCAATAGCACTATTTACATTGGGTCAGAGTTTAAGAAATGACGCTGTTGAGGTTAAATGGAGGAATCTGCAGGGGCTGGTAAGAACACAGTCAAGTGCACTTGGCACTTTAATTTCAATCCAAGTTACTAATTTAAGCGGAATTGCGTCTGATGACGCAGTTTTTTTTCAGCTAGTCAACTCTAATTTCAAATATTCTGACAATCCAAGTGCTGTGGTATCTAATCATGCTGTAGATGCTGAATGGTCCTTATTTGAGCAAACAATAGATAAAAACTCCCCTTTTGGCCCGGCCGGTGAAATATTAGCTGGCTTTGAGCGCTTCTTTCCAGACGGGACCACTCTGATTGTCGCTGACGAAGAAAACTTTGTTGTGGGGGCCAATACCTTTCCAGAATCTTTCTACTTGGGTGAATATGCTGGGTGGATGGCTATTGCAGAAAGCTCAGACCCGTTTTTGACTTTGGGCGATGCGGAAGAACAGCTGGCTAATTTTGACCACATACAAGTTACATATCCGGTCCGTAACGAAATTTATGAAACAATTGGCTCTGTTACCGCCTTCATCCCAATCGAGTATGTGCTAGGTGTTATCCAACAAAATAATAGTGCCAGTCAGAGTGAACAAGTTTCAATTTCCTTTTTTAGCAACAACTATTTATTGAATTTTGATAATGGTGATCTGGTTTATTCAGAGGAACAGAGTTTAGGGTTAGACGATGTTGAGCTGATTTATACGGAAGGATTTAAAAGCTTAAATCAAGATTCTCGAAATGTAACTCAAAGTAGTTCAAACATAGATGGCAAGATTCTTGCAACTGATAGGATCGTGCTTGATACCGATTTGCCCTACGAACAAGAGACAAATGTCTTTATCATTACCTCACAGGATGAATGGGTTGCACTTAGAGGTGTTTTAGAACAAGATCAAACGATTATTCTTTGGGGGCTGTTTATTGTAGGGGTTGGTGGATTCCTAGCTGCATTCTTTGGCTCTGTTATCACAAAACCTATCAGGCAACTAACCCGCACGGCTGTTCAAGTTCGACGGGGTAATCTAAATGCAAAAGCAACTGTACACTCAAACGATGAGATTGGTCAGTTGGCTGAGGCTTTTAACCATATGACCAATGAGCTGGGAGAGACGCTAGAAGGATTGGAAGCTCGCGTAACTGAACGGACATCGAAGCTGAAAATGGCTAAAGAGGAAGCTGAAGCCGCTACAGTGGCAAAGAGTGAATTTCTAGCCAACATGAGTCACGAAATTCGAACACCAATGAATGGGGTCATTGGCATGACTAGTTTGCTACTGGATACATCATTAGATCCAGAGCAGGCGAGCTTTGTGGAAACTATTCGAAATAGTGGGGAATCTTTGCTAACCATCATTAACGAAATTCTGGATTTCTCAAAAATTGAATCTGGACAATTAGAGCTGGAAATCCAACCGTTCAACCTTGCTCAGGCTTTGGAAGATGCTCTTGATTTGGTTACACCAAAAGCCAAAGAGAAAAAACTTGATCTTGCTTATTGGATTGAACCTGATGTGCCTGAATGGGTAGAGGGAGACATTACTCGCTTACGCCAAATTGTGGTTAACCTATTGGCCAACGGCATTAAATTTACTGAAGAGGGTGAGGTTTGGATCCATGTTAAAGCCAAAGGTGATCATGTGAAAGGTGACCTTGAACGGCAGATAGAATTTGCCATTCATGATACGGGCATTGGCATCCCGGCCGATCGGATGGACAGATTGTTTAAGTCTTTTAGTCAAGTAGACAGCTCAACCACTAGAAAGTTTGGTGGAACCGGCCTTGGTCTTGCGATTAGCCGACAGCTTGCCGTTTTGATGGGCGGAGACATGTGGGTTGAAAGTGAGGAAGGGAATGGCTCAATTTTCCGATTTACGATTTCGGTACAAGATTCGGACAGACTAGAAGCTGCTTCCAATCCTATTGACTTGAAGCCGTTGAAAGGGATGCATGTTCTTATCATAGATGACAATGCGACAGTTCGCACAATCATTGAAAAGTATTGTCAATCGTGGGGGATGCAAACACATCTTGCTGAATCAGGCGATGTTGCGATTGAATGGATTCAAACGGGAAAACAAGCTGACTGCATTCTTGTTGATTACCAAATGACGGGTCTAGATGGTTTGAACTTACTGCACAAGCTGAAAGATCTTTCAATTTCTGGTCAGAAAATTTTGACGATGCACGCTGTTGGGGATGTCCACATTCGCCAGCAAATGTCTGAAAAGCTGGTAGGATCATTTGTTCCAAAACCAATTAAGCCTACTCAATTGCTTTTGGAACTACAAAATCTATTTAACACAGGTCAATCCCGACTAAACAATTTTATTGAGCCCACGACACACAAGAAAAATAGGTTTGACCGAAATTTTGCAAAAAAGCACCCTCTAAAAATCCTCTTGGCTGAAGATAATATTGTCAATCAAAAAGTCTCCCTACAGGTACTGAAGCGGATTGGATATAGTGCAGATGTGGTTGCCAATGGACAAGAAGCTGTCGAAGCTTCACTGCGTCAACATTACGATCTGATTTTGATGGATGTTTACATGCCTGAAATGGATGGATTTGAAGCCACACGCCGCATTATGGCTGAATTCTCCCCCCCCAATCAGCCGTTTATTGTTGCACTAACGGCCGGCGGTCAGAATGCTGAGAAAGGTGACTGTTTAGCTGCGGGTATGCGCTATGTCCTACACAAGCCATTTAGGGTGGAAGATTTGATCGCCATCTTGAAGCACGAAGAGCTGCAGCAGAACCTGCCAATCAATCTTGATAATTAGTCCATAAATTGATGCCTGCCTGCATTGCAGTGGTGCCTATCTGTTCCAAAAATACTGCGCATTGGAAATCTGTTTGTAAATATTAATTTCGATTGCTTGGTAGGCATGCTGTGTCTATACTTTTACTATTGCAAACTTTCGCAATAAACAACTGCGCCTAAAAATTTTTTGCAAATTATAGGTCAGTCGAACTAAAAACTATCGTAACTAATCAGGTGTCGAGCACAGTGCGTGTCACCCGCTATCAGCGTTATCGAAATACCATCTGCACAGCTACAAATTATCATTTTGGAGGAAGAGTGAAAACAAAATTCACATTTATTTTGTCAATGTTTGCCTTACTTTTGGCGACAGCATGCCAGTCTGCTGCAACTGGAGAGCTCGAAATACGAGCCAATGGAGAAGGATTCGTACGAGAAGGATTCGTCTCAAAAGACGGATGGCAAATCGATTTTGACCATGTCTATGTTTCTCTGAGTGATATCGGTGCGTATCAAACTGATCCTCCTTTCGATGCGGAAAGCGGCGCAGCTCCCAGCGGAACTGCAGTTGAATTAAGCAATGCGATAACGCTTGACCTCGCTGAAGGTGGCCCTGATGCAGACACGATTTTAATCAGTACTGAAAGCGGTGTACCAATCGGCCAGTTTAATGCAGTTAGCTGGCAAATGGCTCCCGCCAGCAACGGACCGATCGAAGGTCAAACAATTCAGCTAGTAGGGATTGCAAGCAAAGATGGTGAAACGATTAATTTCACAATCAACATTGATGAAAGCTATGGCTATACCTGCGGTGAATTTGTGGGAGATGAACGCAAAGGCTTTGTGACGGAAGATGCGGCCGGTGATGTTGAGCTAACCTTCCATTTTGATCATGTCTTTGGAGATTTTGAGACCGCTATGGACGAGGCGATCAACGTTAGTGCCGTTGGCTTTGACCCGCTTGCAGCTTTGTCCAATAATGGAGAGCTGAACATTGGTCAATCAGATCTTGAGAGCCAGCTTTCAGCAGAAGATTTTGACAAAATGTTCAATAATTTGCAGACTTTGGGTCACGTTGGTGAAGGCCACTGTTATGAGGCAGCTCGTGGATGGTCAGGCAATAAATAGAATCTAGATATTACGAGAGTTAATGAGATGATAAAGTGTCATCAACTCTCATCTATCTTCTCTTCTATTTTGAAAACAATTTTCCCGAACTGCTCCCCTTTTTGCATCCGATCATACCCTTTTTGATAGTCTGCTAGTGGAAACACGGAGTCGATAACCGGCCGAATTTTGTGTTCATTAACGAAGTTAACCATGTTTACAAACTCTTGATCGTTACCCATTGTGCTCCCGCTAATTTCGATCTCTTTGAAGAATAAGTCTTGAGGGCTGAGCAAGCTCAGCCCTCGCGTGCCTCCATAGACGGCAATACGGGCTAGCGGATTACAGATTTTGAGCAAAGAGGCAAAGCCTTCTCCCCCGGCGCTATCAATCACAACATCCACTCTGCCGTAGTCTTTCATAAACTGCTTGTGCCACCTGTCATCGTTGTAATTTGACCCGCCTTTTGCCCCTAACTTAACAGCTTTTGCAATTTTTTCGGCCGAACTAGATGTGACAAACACATTTGCCCCTAGTGCAACCGCAAATTGAAAGGCAAATAGGGCCACCCCCCCTCCAATCCCATTGATGAGGACTTTGGTCTTAGCGGTTGCTTTGCCTTTGGTGAACAGTGCCCTATAAGCTGTCAGCCCTGCGAGAGGAATTGCAGCCGCTTCTTCAAATGAAAGGTGGGCTGGTTTGTCAACCAACCGATCCGGATTAACCGCAATTTGCTCAGCAAACGTACCGTTGATGGGCATACCCAGAATGTCATAGGTTTTTTGATTGGGATAGTTTAGGTCATTCCCCCAGTTGATATTTGGATTAATAATGACTTCCCGATCGTTTACTGTGCCAGCCCCGCATGAGCCTGAAATGACGTTAGCCGTGAGTTTGGGGTACAGTCCCATTGTCATCCAGTTGTCTCTGTGATTCATGGAAGCGGCGCGCAGATCAACTACTACTTCATCATTATTTGGTGTTGGTGAGGAAACATCCTCGTAGGCGAGGGGCTGCTTTGGGGCTTTAAATACGAGTGCTTTCATGATCTAGTCCTTAATTAAGGTAAGGTAATGACCCAATTGTAGGCGTCACAATGAGTTGTTGCACCATTAAAAGTGGCTAATGGACAGGTTCTTTCACTTGATTGAAGTTAATAGGCAGCTTGAGGGTGAATGTACTCCCATTTCCAACACTTGATTCAACAAAAATATCTCCTCCTAACATCAAGGCAAACTGCTTGGAAATTGCTAAACCTAGACCAGTTCCCTGATGTTGATTGGCTGATGAATTATCTTCTTGCAAAAAGGGTTTGAAAAGATTTTCAATAAAATCTGGTCGAATTCCAATTCCCTGATCAATGACGGAAAATTTGATCCAACCCTCTTGGTTGTCACGTACAAGAAATATATTTAGGAAAACGTCTGACCTTTGCGTAAATTTAAACGCATTGCTTAACAAATTGATTAATATCTGTTTGATTTTTTGATCATCTGAAAGCAGTTCGACTTCAGAAGCATAGTTGTTTACTACAAAACGATTTGAGTTCAATTCTGTTAATGGCTGAACCGTTACAGAGACTTCATTAATCAGTCTATCAAGGTTAATTGAGGTGATATCAACTGTCATTTTGCGAGCTTCAATTTTTGAGATGTCTAGCAAATTATTGATTAGTCCCAACAAATGGCGGCCGGAATATTCAATCCGATTTACGTCGTCAATCAGGACTTCTGCATCCTCTCCATTGTCAATTTCTTCCTCAATCAACTCGCTGTATCCAATGATTGCGTTGAGTGGGGTGCGTAATTCATGACTCATGTTGGCTAAAAAGTTGGATTTTGCTTGATTGGCTTTCTCTGCACGATCACGTTCTTGATTTAACTGATCAGTTCTGTCCTTCACCATTTGCTCAAGCTGATCTTGATAAACATGCAGCTTTTTATTTAGAAGGGTTAATTTGGCAGTTTGGTTCAATATCTGGCGAATAGTGATCATTAAAACAATTGTCACAATAATGATGGCTGTGTAATTTACGATAAGCCTGTCAATGTTCGGTGCTTCAAAAATATTCCAATAAAGATCGTAATTTTGTCCCAAGAAATAAAAAGTGATCATTCCCAAGTAAGCTGCCGTTATGATTAGAATATCTCGCCTGTCTAAAAATACGGCTGCAATGACTAGAACAAAATAGATCAGGTTTAGGATTGGATCATAAATACCTGCACCTGTCATAAATGGAATGGCATACACGAACGATTGCAGCGTAATTAAGAAAATACGTATCGACAAGCGGAGTTTATTCTGATTTAGAAGATATAGACAAGCCAGAGCAACTGCAGCGGTTACGATGGCTTGAAGAAGGGGAATCCATGCAATTTCAACTCTGAACGTCATAATGTGGGATCCACCACTGTAATTCAAGTATCCGATAACGTAGATAAATGAAAGTGCAAATGAAGAGAAGAAACAGACAATGTAGACGTAATAGAGCATTACAACTGAAATGTCGCCTTCTGTAGATTTGAATGCATAGGCGGGTGGGCCGAAAAGTTCTTTGATCATTGGGATATGTGATGAAATTAGCAAGGGCTGAATGTGCTGTGAGTTTATCACACAGCATTGGGTGTAGTTTCTTATGGGAAGGTTATAAGCGATTAATTAGGGTAGGAAATTTATACTAGTGCTATGTCAAGGATGGATAGAAGGATGGATAGATAGAAACCCTTGACGTAGCCTTTAGTGGTTTGTCCTACTGAAATTTCCATCACGTCATGATTGACAAACCACTAGTGCAACTTCAGTATCAACTTATGGCACCCTTCAAAACGGATTCATTTGTACCCATAGACAACCTGATTTAAGTTCACACAATTGCTCTGACCGATGACTCTCTGAGCCAGTTTTACCTAATGGAAACCGGCCACATCATTGCTCAAGGTTAATTGGATCTCTCAAATTGTTTACTATTGTCTGACCAAACAAATATTGCATGGTTCCAAATGGGGACAAATACTGAAAGCTTTGCCATTTGTCGATCATTACCTGACAAAAGAAGCCTAGCGAAGCACTAAATACTTTTGTTACAGTGTACATAGGGGTATTTTTATCGCTAGTTCAATTTATTGTGAAATAACTCTACTAGTCAACAGGTAAAAGAAAAAATCAAACCGATTGAGCTTAATCAGCCGGTTATTATAGGCTGTTCTCATCTGTTTGGTTTGCCGCTTGGTACACAAATACGACCAACTGAACTAATAAAATGTTTGATCTGGATACCGAAGCACAGACTGATGGTTTCTGCCGATAGCCTCTACCGTTCCATTCCTAAGTTGTACGCCATCACGGGTACCCTTTATTGAGGCATGGTGCAGCGGGTGTGCAGCTCGGATTGATTCACCTTATCCGCGACCATAAATGACGCGGTTTCAGATCACCAAGTATGTGTTGTTTCAGTTAATCCAGTAAAAAGCGAGTGGTGCTAATCACCTCAGAATTCAGCAGCGGCCGATTGTAGGCCATAAACCGCTTGATCTCGCCTCCAAACGGTCCTGAGTGAGGATGTTTCACCGTTGCGGCCGGATAGAACTCAAGGTTTGCGCCACCCATCGCACCAAAGCTTGGCGGCAACGTTGTCCAGCCTTCAGGGAAATGAGCACCTCCATCACACAAGCGGCCGTCTACCACGCTTGTGACCAAACGTGGCCCACAATCCACCGTAAATGAAACAATGTGCTCCTCGCAGTCGAACTCAAGGCCATTTGTAAAATGTTGCACCACGTGTTCCCCATCCATAAGGGTTAAGCAGAGCTGGAGTCCAGCCGCCTCACGGCCGACAACGCTTAGCGTGAATCCTTTGGTCACATATCGGCCAGTGTCTTCTTCATCCAGAGCAGCGGTCATCGTTTCACGGGCATCAATCAGAATTTGGCGCGACTTGATAGCTTCAACATTCGCCTGCATATGGAGAATAAAGGTAAACCCTCCAGACCCAGACCGAACATCTGGTAAATTAAAACTACGCAGCTCTCCTACTGGTTTGGACACATCAAGCACCAAATTCTCTTCGATGGATTGATTCAATTCATGCTGATGACGCAGAAAAAAAAGGGTTCTTGGATTTGCATGATGAAAACGCAGAGTCAGTTTATTACTCTCAACAAAGACCAAGCGGCCCTCACCTGTTTCAGTAAAGTCCGCATACCCCGGGCCATCGACAATGGCCCAATCGGCGTTCCAGCCGGGGCGATCATCTAGCGATTCCCCATCCCACCACAACGCCAGCTCTGGCTCGCTCCAAACCATGCCGCTGGCCGTTGTTGGGCGGCCAAGCGTGTACCAGTAAAGCCGTCTGCCAACGTATCCGTCTCGTTCAGTGTGGCCGTTGTTGTAGTAGATAAGCAGAATTTCGCCCGATGGGAAGCGATGCGGGGTAAAGGCACCGCGCGGGTTTTTGATCGGCCGGCCCCCGTCGTAGGTTAATATCGAGGGCTTAGTAAAATGCTCGCCGCCGTCTGATGAGCTGCAGTAAGCAAGAATGCCTGCTTCTGTACGCCAAACAATCATCACTTGATTGGGGTCGGCCGGATCGGTCTGAAAAATGTGGGGCTCCTCTCCAAGTACCAACCGAGAGTCATACTGCAATCCACGATCTCCATAGGGCAACGTTTCCCACGTGGCTAGGGCAGGATTTTCTACCTTAAGAAAATCTTTGGAGCGCATGATAAAGGCTTCAGAATTTGGGGTTTCACCACCCCCTTCAACCGTTTTTTGAAAGGCAAAATAGACTGCTCCCCCAATTACGCTGGGCTTGTCGCAGTGAAAGGCTCCCATCGTTTCACCTTGCCACGGATTTTCATGGTCTATGGTTGTCCGCCGGACAGGAATCGTTAGGCGACCATGATTAAATGTGTGGCCACCGTCATCGCTGACTTTGATGCGAAATCCCTCGTCCAACTGCATATCTCCGCGCAACAAATCAACCAGTAGTTCTTTATTAGGTGATTCCTCATCCGGCACCGTGTACTGTAGCTGCCCTTTGTTGAACCCGTAGAAAACATATACTTTGTTTGGATCATCTGGGTGGATGAGTTGGTAGCCGTCGTGGGAAGGGTGAACGAGCGATTCTTCGAGCGGGATCGGCCGAGACCAAGTTATCCCACCGTCGGCCGATGTGGTGTGATAAAGGCGCAATCCGGCTCCCCCTTCACGATTATGGCTATGGTGAAAGGTCACAGAGAGAAGATGGCTGGCGGCCGAGTAGACGATGCTTTGCCCGTCATAATAACCGCCAATATCAGAAATAATTTGCCCGTTGCGGACATTACGAGTATCCGAGTAAGAATAATCTGAAGCCCTAGGGAGTGGCAGTGAGGTCATTTTGTGTCCGAAAAGGTGATTTAGATCGTGTTGGTCAATATATGAGTCTCGATTTTTAGAAGGTGCTTCTTAGCAGCAAGGCTTTTTCCAGCGTGTCACGGAGGGGGGATTGTCTGGACAATGCAGCTTCCGAAGGTGCCCTTTATGGACACCCCTACGAAAATCAGTATACACTTTGTTTATGGCATGCTACTGTCATTAAGGCTCCCTCGCCAAAAACTATTCAACCGTAACCGATTTCGCTAAATTCCTCGGCATGTCCACATCACACCCACGCAATACTGCCATGTGATAACTCAACAGCTGCAGTGGAATAACATTCACAATTGCCCCCAGCAGGGGTGGGCATTCAGGTACCCAAATCACATCATCCGCCTCAGATTCGACCAGAGTATCACCTTCCGTTGCAACAGCAATCACCCGGCCGTCACGCGCCTTCGCTTGCTGCACTTGGCTAATCATCTTCTCGTACAGACCATCTTTTGTAGCGATGGCAACCACCGGCATATTTTCATCGATCAGCGCAATTGGCCCATGCTTCATTTCACCGGCCGGATACCCCTCTGCATGGATGTAGCTAATCTCTTTGAGCTTTAGTGCCCCTTCAAGTGCAGTGGGATAGTTAATTCCACGGCCGATGAATAGGAAGTCATTGGCATTTACATACTTTTCTGCCAGCATCTTGTACTCATCATCACGGGTTAGCAATTCTTCAATCAGATCTGGTAGCATCAGCAGTTCGGCTGACCGTTGCGCCATTTCCTCAGCCGAAATTGTCCCTTTCATATGGCCCAAGATACAGGCCAGCATGTACTGATCCACAATCGAGCAGGTATAAGCCTTGGTGCTTGCCACACCAATTTCAGGCCCCGCATTCATCGGAATATACCCATCGGCCGTGCGCATACTCTGGCTGCCGTATGCGTTTACAATACTCCACAGCGTTGCTCCATTTTGGCGAGCCTGTTCACTGGCGGCCAGCGTGTCAGCCGTTTCCCCCGACTGCGTGATCGACATAAACACCGTCTTTTCGTCCACAATCGGGTTGTAATAGCGGAATTCAGACGCGTATTCAACCTCAACTGGAATACGCGCCATCCCTTCAATCAAAAACTTTCCAACAAGGCCGGAATAGTAGCTGGTACCACAAGCCACCGTGTAAATTTTGTTGATGTTTTGTACCAATTCAGGGGTTAAATTCATCTCTGGCAGCTTGAATTCACCTGTTGCAGAGTCAATTCGGCCGGCCATCGTTGCCCGAATTGATTTGGCCTGCTCAAAGATTTCTTTCTGCATGTAGTGGCTGTATTCACCCCGGTTCGCGCTTTCCGCATCCCAATCGATCAAATGCTCGTCAACATGTAGCTGATTCCCGAAAACATCCATCACCTGATACTCATGTTTCCGAATGACCGCCATCTGCCCATTTTCTAAAAAGACCATCCGCTGGGTGTATTCGAGAATTGCCGGAATGTCTGATGCAATGAACATCTCATCGTTCCCGATACCTAGGGCAACACCGCCCGAGTTGCCAAGGCGGGCACAAATCAGCATTTCTGGATTATCAGGATTCATGGCCACCACTGCGTTGGCTCCTTTAAGTTGGCGCAGCGTGTTCTGTACCGCCACCAAGAATGACATGCCAGACTCCAAATATTTTTCGATAAGTTGAGCAATGACCTCTGTATCAGTTTCCGACAGGAAGATAACCCCTTCAGCCATTAATTCTTCTTTCAGCTCTGCATAGTTTTCAACAATGCCGTTTTGAACGACCACGACCCGGCCGT
>JBCCSO010000087.1:0-12289 GCA_039199965.1 Chloroflexota bacterium
CCCCTTCAATCATTTTAGTGAAATGGACACCCAAAAATGGAAAGCGCGGGTCTGGGACTGGGTAAATCAGCCCGTTGCACAGATGGGTGGCGTGTGGTTTGAGCTGATAGTATTCACCCCGGAACGGCACAATTTGCGAATTGATTTTTTTGGGGGCGGTCATTTTTGCAATGCGGTCTGACTGCAGTCCGGCGCAGGTAATTACCTGATCGGCCGAAAAGTCACCTTGATCTGTCAAGACAGTGACCTCGCTGGGCCGTTCTTCAATCCCCAAAACCTTGGTTTGGGTGCGTACATCGCTACCCGCCTGCTGGATTTTTTCAGCCAACCGGCCAGCCACAGCCGGGTAATCTGCAATCCCCGCTTTTGGTACGTGGATCGCTTGCACACCAGCCACATGCGGCTCAAGCTCCCGCAATCGTTCAGGGCCAATTAGTTCACACGCGACCCCATTGACTTGCCCGTTTGACAAAATCTTTTTGAGAGCCGGAATCTCACTCTCGTTTTTAGCCACAATGACCTTGCCACACGTGTCAAACGCCAGCTCTTCTTCGGCCAAAAATTGCTCCATCATCGCTTTGCCCGCCAGCGACATGCCTGCTTTGTGGGTGCCGGGGGTGTAGTAGATGCCTGAATGCAAAACGCCTGAATTCCGGCCGCTTTGATGCAGGCCAACTTCGGCTTCTTTTTCCAGCAGGATAACTTGATGTCTGGGGCTTTGTTTGAGATATTGGAACGCTGTCGCAAGGCCGACTAGCCCGCCACCGATCACAATTAAGTTAGCTTTGGCCATACAAAATTATAGGGTTCTTTTATTGCCTATCGGCAAGAAGAACGTGGCTGGCAAGCTGAGAAATGCCAGACCGCAGCTCCAGTATAATGCGGATTCAAAGCCAATCTGATCGGCCAAATAACCCACACCCCAACTTGCAAGGGCTCGCGTTATGAAATTGATAGCTAGCATAACTCCGTTGGCAAATGCACGATTATCTGGGAACTGATCTTGAACCCCAGCCATAATGACCGGGGTGGGTGAGATTGCCGTGAAGCCAACGAGCACCATTAGCACATATGATAGCCATCCGCTGCTGCTTGCGAAGAAAAAGGCAAGGATGGGAGCTGCAGAGAGCAGGAACATCAGCATGTTGCGTCGGCCGGTTCTGTCGCTGAGTGAACCGGCGAACAAAGCACCCACAACCCCAGCCGCTTCTACGATGGTGAGTGACCAAGACGCAACGAGCAGATTGGCCCCTGTTACCTCACGCATAAAGGAGGGAAGCCAGATCGTAACAGCAACTGCTAAAAATGCTTTGAAGCTCATCAGCCACAGCAAAATTAAGAAATACCCTTGAGCTTTCGGCCACAGCTTTCGAAACGGAATTTGGTTGACAGGTGGTTTGACCTTCAAGTCTTTTAGTCGCATGTACAGGACGCCAGACACAATCCATCCGACAATAGCCATCCACCAATATCCGCCAAGCCCAAATTGGCTGATACCCCAAGCGATAATGAGTGGGCCAAGGGTACGGCCGAGCTCGCCACCAGCCATAAAAATACTCATTCCGCGGCCAGCGTTCTTGCCAGAGACCTCAGCGATCAGGGCTGGCGCAGGTGCATGAAAGGCAGCAATGCTGATGCCAGTGGCCAGCAGGATCATGCTCATGGCCACATAGGTGCTGGCTAGCCCCAGCACGCTCATCAGGGTGCCGCTGACGGCTGGGGCCAGTATGATGAAGTAACGCACGCTCACCCGATCTGCAATGTAGCCGATAAATGGGTTTAGCAGACTTGGAGCCTGTGACCAGATAAAGAGGGAACTGGCCAAGGCATTTGAGCTTTGAAGCTGTGATCTTAGGAGGGGGAGCAAGACCGGGATGAAACCGGTGTAGGTGTCATGGATGAAGTGTCCACCTGCTACGGTAACTACATGTTCCGTTTGAAAGCGTTCCTCATTTTCTTCCTGCTTTAATTCTTCCTGCTTTAATTCTTCAATTGTTGCCATGGAGATGAGTTGACCTCTAAAAAATAGACCAGACTGGTTGAACAAACCAGTCTGGTCTAGAAAAATTCCTTTTGATTGCCAGTGTCAGCCTATCTCAATACAAGCCATCCGCCCAACAAAAGGGTCAAAACACCCAGTGATTTCTGTAAATCAAGCGGCCGGGGATCGGTGCCAAACCAGCCAAAATGATCTACGATGGCGCTGAAAATAAGCCATCCCACCAAGAAAAGCATGGTGGCTGTTGTCGCCCCAACGCGTGGCACTGCATATGCCAATGACCCGATGATGACCAATCCCAGCGGTCCGGCAAAAAATGCCCACCAAGGAATTGTGCGCCACTGTGATAAATCGGCCGTGCCGGTGGCTGCTGCCCCCAGAACAATAACTAGAATGACGATAGCGCCTAAGCCGTAGGTGAAAAGCACGCTCCCTAATTCGCCCACTCTTTGCCCCATGACGCCGGTAAATGGGGCCTGCAACCCGGCCGCAATGCCCCCAATAATGCCTACGATGATGTTGATGATTAATGTAATCATGATCTCTTCCTTGTTTAAATTAATGCTCAGCTAAATTTTTTTTAGTCTGGTATATAACGTGACATTGTTCTAGTAGACATGAGAATTAATCAGATTCAACATACCATTGAACTGGAGAAAGATTCATGTCAAAAACTCGAAAACAGTACACAAAAGAATTCAAACTCGAAGCTCTACAACTTTGGGAACCGAGTGAGAAATCAGCCGCTGATATTGAAAGCGACCCTGCTCTGGCTAGATGGCCGCGCTACGGAAAAGCCAAGGTTAGAACTTGGCAGCTTGGGATAAATGACCCTGCTTAAACTACAAAGGGCCGGGTATTTAAACCCAGCTCCCCCTAGGCGCCGTCTTCTAATAACGCTCCGGCCGGTGTCCCACCGTGTCTGAAATGATTTAATGACCAAATACTTTAGACCGCTTCATAATTACACTTCACGCAAGACTTTTGATTTGCAACAAAATCCAATGCAGAAAAGCCTTGTGAATGAGGTTTCGGCCTTGCGGTTTTCATCGGCCGATCATTGGGTGGCTAAAGACCAAGGTGCCAACGATGTCATGCCTTGATTTAGGATTAGACAACACGTCGATGCATTCATCAGCATCTACTTTGGCCATCATATCATCATGATGAGCCTGATCTTTAAACTGAGCAAGGCTAATAAATAGTTCTTCGTTATCTTGAAGCTCAAGAATATCTAAAAAGCCTAGGCATCCATATTTAGAGTCTAAATCAATGGGGGAATAAGTTGCATCATCAAGTGCTGCATGTTGTTTTTAGAGAGCTGCGGCCTGCTTTTGAACTTCCAAAAAAGATTCAACATGCTGATGTGAAACCCTGTAAATAAAAATTGAGGTGTACATAATAACACGCTGCCTGAAAACAAAGTCCCTAATGAAAAATTAAAAAAGGTTCGTGTGGTTAAGTTTAACCGCACGAACCCTTTCTCTTCAAATAACAACTTGGTTTAGTTCTCTAAACGGAAAAGCTGGAATTCAACAAACAATCACGTTTTACGCCCCATGATCCCAATGAGTTTTGTTAAGCAGCCCGCTCCAAAAGCCATGTCACCGTAGATGGGAAGACCATAACCAAGATAAGCGCTACACCCTGCAGCGCCATAAATGGCAAGGCCCCGAGGTGAATATCCTTCGTTTCCACCTCCTCTGGTGCCACACTCTGTAAGTAGAAGAGTGAGAAGCCCACCGGCGGCGAAATGAACGCCATGTTCAAATTAATCGCCATCATGACCGCGAACCAAACTACTTGATTGTTGGTGAAGCCTAATAAGTCCATTGATGGGACAAACAGCGGCATCACGATAAAGCTGATTTCCAAGAACTCGAGGTTGATGCCCAACAAGAATACTGCGATATTAGCCACAATGATGAAGCCCCAGAATCCACCGGGGAGGTTAACCAAAATGTTGGTCACCCAGCGCTGGCCGCCCAACTGGTCAAAGATTAGACCAAAGAAGGTTGAACAGAACAAAATCATCAGAACAAGCGCGGTGATGTTTGAGGTAGAGCGTGACGCTTGCCAGATCATGCGTCCCATTGTCCCTAACAATTCGCTCCATTCTTTCCGGCCGGGGTAGTCTACAGAATTACGCAATAAGTAGCCGATTACAACGAAGAGAATTGCGATAGACCACCAAGGTAGCCAACCAACCAACCCAACAATGATCAAGGCCAAGAATACAAAAGTCCACCCAAGGTTGAGACGATTTAGAAATGCCAAAAATAGCGCACCAAAAGCACCAACCGCACCCGCTTCTGTAGGGGTTGCAATACCAGCAAAGATTGAGCCCAAAACCGCACCGATCAAAGCCAGCGGGGGGATGACAGCAATAATAAGCTTGGCAACCAGCTGTTCGCCGCTCAGGTTACGCGCTTCTGGTGGTAGTGCAGGAGCCTTTTCTGGAGAGACAAACGCTACGTACACCACATAGAGTGCGTACAATCCAGACAACAACAGACCCGGTAGTAAGGCACCTACGAACAGGTCCCCTACACTCACGCCAATTTGGTCAGACAAGACGACTAGAACCAGACTTGGTGGCAAAAGCTGCGCCATCGTACCAGAGGCGACGATGATGCCGGTTGCCAGTTTATGATCGTAACCGTATTTGACCATGATCGGCAGCGAGAGAATACCCATTACGATCACAGTTGCGGCGACCACACCGGTTGCGGCCGCCAGTAGCGTGCCCACAATCACAACCGCTAAAGCCAATCCACCACGCAGAGGACCCATCGCTTGACCAATGGTTGTAAGAAGCTGCTCTGCCAGCCCAGACTTTTCAAACACCGCCCCCATAAAGACAAAAAACGGGATCGCTAAGAGCGTAAAGTCGGACATAGAACCGAACCAGCGGTTCTGCAACAGCCCCATGCGGGCCAGTGGGAATGCTCCCAGCGCAAGGCCAATCGCCCCGAATGCGATGGCTGTTCCTGCAAATGAGAAAGCTACTGGATAGCCACTCATAATGAGGATCAAAAATAGTACGAACATGACTACTGCTAGCCATTCAAAACCAGTCATAATCTTTCTAGATTAGAGGCAAGAGACGAGAGATGAAAGCGGTCTGCTCTCGTCTCTTCTCTCTTGTCTCTGATCTCTCCTCTGTTTCCTACTCAATTCGAATTGGCGCATCGGCCTCAATGCGTTTAAATGTGTCATCCCCACGCAGTATCGCGATCAGCTTAATGTATTCCACGATGGCCTGAAGAAGTAATGATACAAACGCAACCAAAACCATCGTCTTAATTGGCGCTCGGGGCAGGCCATCCGCGTCTGGAGAGACTTCCCATGGCATAATGTTGATCACTCGGTTGAAGCTGTCAAACGAAAAGCGGTTACATTCAGGATCGGCCGAACACTCTGCACGATACGTTGCTAGGCGCTCACCCACGCCGTCCCACTGGTCCCACCCCTCAAACACAGGCGCACTTGTTTTATGTCCCCAGGAGGTCAATACTGGATTAAATGTGGCCCATAGCGCCAGAAAGCAGAACGGCAACAGCGCAAGGGTATGACCGATGAAGTCGATCCACGCTTTGCGCTTTTCACTTTGTTCAGCAAACCAAAAGTCAACGCGCACGTTAATGTCGTTTTTGGCCAAGTAGGCAAACCCAAAGAAAAAGACCAGCGTATACAAATACCACTGCAATTCAATAATTGAGTTATTGGTCAGCTTGACCCCGATCTGCTCACCCGTATAGCGGAGTACAACGTTTAAAAATCCTAAAAGAATTAAAAATGGCACGATGGCTTGTGACCACTTCCCCAGCATTTCAGTTAACCGCTCTACAAAATCTACAAAAGGCTTTAAGGCTTTCATAATTCCTCTTCTCCTTTTTCGCTGCAGGCTTAAAGGTTAAAAGTGGCTGGAGCGGCCGAAACTGCCCCAGCTTTTAATGTTAGGACTTAAGCAAAACGAACCGTAGGGGCACCCCTCGCTAGCAACGCGACCTCGTGGGTGCCCGGGTGCCCATAAAGGACACCCCTACAGCACAATATTGCGTAAGTCCTAAGTGCAATGAGAGGATTATTTACCCAAGAATTCCAAGTAGCGGGCTTCTTGAATACCGTGCCAGTTCTGGATACCGTCGCGATACGCTTTCCACTCAGAGTAGATTGACGCAAAGTCGCTGTCGTCCTGCGCGAAGGTATCATACAGTGAAAAGGCCGCATCTTCAGCCGCTTGCAAAACTTCATCGCTGAACGGACGGACGTCAACAGCGCCCTCATCCAAAATTTCATTGAATGCGGTCACATTTTTCGTGTCGTAGTTCGCCAACATCTGGGTGTTTGCTTCCCAAGCAGCTGACTTGATGATTTCTTTGTAAACTTCCGGCAGTGCGTTGTACTCATCCAAGTTAATTTGGATTTCCAAAGATGGTCCTGGCTCCCACCAGCCTGGGTAGTAATAGAACTGAGAAACTTTGTCAAAGCCCATGGTGCGGTCATCGTAAGGACCAACCCACTCGGTTGCGTCAATCGCGCCGGTTTCCAGAGCCTGATAAATTTCACCACCGGGCAGAACCTGTACGGTTGCACCCAGTTCAGTCATCACCTGTCCGCCCAGACCAGGAATACGCATCTTTAGACCTTGAAGATCGGCCGCGCTGTTGATTTCCTTGTTGTACCAGCCACCCATCTGCGCACCGGTGTTACCAGCTGGGAACTGGATTACGTTGAAGCGCTCAGCGTAAAAGTCTTGGAGCAGTGCCAAACCACCACCTTCATACAACCATGCATTCTGCTGACGCGCGGTCAAGCCAAATGGCAGAGCGGTGCCAAACGCAGTAGCGGTTGATTTACCCACGTAGTAGTAAGAAGCGGTGTGACCGATCGGGTTTGAACCTTCTTCTACAACGTTGAGGACTTCTAGACCCGGAGCAATCTCACCGGCCGCACGTGCGGTAATGTTGAACTTCCCGCCGGTCATGGCGCTAACGCGCTCACCGAAGGTGACAGCACCACCGTAGATGGTATCGAGTGATAGGGGCCAGCTGGTGGCAATTTCCCAAGTAATTTCAGGAAGAGCGCTATCCAATGCAACTTCTTCTTGCAACTCAGATGCAGTGTTGCCACCGCATGCAGCGAGTCCGGCGGTAGCAAGACCTGCACCAGCCATTTTGAGAAAATCTCTACGTTCCATATTTCTTTCTCCTTTTTTGAAATTCCCAGAGCTTCTATTCACTCCGGTATGGACGATAAGAACCAACGATTACGAAGTTAGAAATAATCGTTAGCTGTTGAGAAGCGATTCACACAATCATTGCACCGCTTCTGAATGGGATTTAGCGGAGGGCTTCTCCGGAAAATCTAAAATAATGCACTATTGGATGAACCTACTGAAAAAAAGTGTTTTCGAGACCTGACAAGTTTTAAAAACCACCTCTCAGCACAGGACGAGACATTTATAGAAACCTGTCAGGTCTTTTTCAGCAGCTTCATTGGATGTAGCCAGCAACAATGCTGGCTATTGTCGTATCAAAAAAGTTAAGCGTCCAACTTATGGTCGCAATTCCGAAAAGGACTATCCCTTCTGTCCGGGTGATTTTCCAGTCGGTGCGCATGACCCACACCACGGCCACCATCAAAAACAGCAGAATCCAAGTGCTTTCTTGCACATTAGGCTGAATAATCATCTGTCGGCCGGGGTTGATAATGGATGCCAAGCCTAGAACACCAAGCTGGTTGAATAAGTTTGAGCCGATCAAATTACCGGCCGAAACATCAGAGTCACCGCGAGCCAGAGCCACGACCGATGTTGCAATTTCAGGGGCAGATGTGCCAAACGCCACAATCGTCACCCCGATCACGTATTCGCTGACGCCTAAAATAGCGGCGATATTTGAGGCTGAGCTTACAAACCAGCGACTTGAAAGAATGACGACAATGATACCTACCAGTAGCAGAACAATGTCTGTCCACTGAAATTCGCCGTCATCTAGTTCTTCATCAATTTCTTCCTGCTGGTAGATCAGCCATCCGATATAGCTGATCAAAATGGTCAGAAATATGGCTCCTTCCCACCAGACCATCCGCCCGTCTGAAAAGAACAAAATGAGCAAAATCGTTGATCCGATCAGCATGCCACCGTCACGCATGACGAGCTTGCGCGTGGTTGGTACAACAATAAAACAGGCCATCCCCCCCAAGATGAACCCCAAGTTGAAAATATTAGAGCCAATGATGTTGCCAACAGAAATGGCAATCTCATCACGGGCGGCTGAGCTAATTGAAACAGCAAACTCTGGTGCAGAGGTCCCGATTGCAACGATAGTTAGACCGATAAAGAGCGGAGACACGCCAATCCGTCGGGCGATCCGCACGGCCGCTGCCACAAGCCAATCAGCACCAAAGTAGAGGCCAAAAATACAGCCAACTACAACTAAAACATCTAGTAAAGGAATTGCCATTAAAAATCGAGCTTCCAAATAAAAGTAAATTTTGTGGACATTTTTAAGGCCAAGGGAGGAAAAACCTCCCTTTAGCCCCTGCACGTGTACGTCCGTCCACAAACCAACACGCACAGTATAAAAGGCCGTACAATCCCACCAACGAGCCTTTTATTGAAAAGAAGAAAACATTAGTCGGTGGTCGGGAAAATGGTAATCAGGTTGATTGATGTGTCAAACTGACCAACTAACTCACTGACTAGCTGATCCACCAATAAAGCCTTTTTCGCGCCAAATTTCAAAAATTTCTTTGGCCCGTTCATCTGCAATGTTGACAGATTCTTCGGCCGACATTTCGCCAACAACAACCCGCTGAACCATTTGAGTAATCAATTTTTCATCAAACACTTGGCTGATAGCCGGATTTGCGTATCCCGGATAGCCTAAGTTGACATAAGTGTCGCCCGCATCAGCCAAGATTGACAATCTTTCGCTTTCACCCACGGTGAATGGGTCATCATTTAGCCATCCATCTCGGGCGTAAAGCTGAGGCGTTGTCGATGCCCATGCGGGGAAGTTGTACAGTTCACTGTTGTAGACCGCTTGGTTATAGTTTGCGGCCAGATGGAGCATAAATGCTTTGGCAGCCAATAGTTCTGTCTCCTCCACGTAGAGCGGAACGGCATAAATCATCCAAACGTGGGCCGGTGCGATGGCACCATTTGGCCCTTCAAGCGGTTTGGTAAATGCGATATTGGCAGATTTTTCAGGGAGCTCTTTCTGTACCGAACGATACGCCGATAAAGAGTTTTGAATAAAGGAAAGTTCTCCGTTGAGAATGCCTTGATTGTTTGACGATGGCACCCATTCCAAAACATCTGGCTGCATCGACTGATCAAAAAGCTTTTTGATAAACTTGACCGCCTCAACTGTTTCTGGTGAGTTCAAAACAACGTTTTCATTTTGATCCTGTATGGAACCACCGTAAGAGAAAATGATTGACCGCATAGCAATTTCTGAATCAGTTTCTGGTGCCATGCCCAATCCTACTGTCATGCCGGTTTGCTCAGAGATAGAAGCCCCACCCACTAGAAGATCATTCCACTGGGTCGGTCCCGCTGTGTAACCGGCCGCGGTCCACTCGTCTATGAGATAGTTACCGGGAGCTGGTGCATAGCCGTGACAGAAAGCGTAGTAGCTGTCAATATTGGGCAAATAAGAGCTAAATCGACAGGTGTCTTTTTGTGGACCTAAGAGCTGTATAGCCTGTTTATTGATGTCAGTTAGATCATGCAGTTCTTCAATCCATGCGGTTGGCGGGAACAGCAGCTCGATCATTGTATGACCATCACCGCGCTCTAGTTCTTGCTCGAGCACATTTTCGATTTTGTCTAAGTCAAAGCGATCAACTGTTACCTCAACACCGCGCTGTTCTCCCCACTCGGCCGCGAATTGATCAAACCAAACATCATAACCGGGTACAAAATGATTCCATTGGAGAATGCGCAGTTCAGTTCCGGGCGGAAACCTCATTGATTCATCGAGCGTTATATTGACGTTGCCTACGGCCGGAGAAGTATCCTGAACGTCAAATTTGTTAATGTACAGTTCCGTTTCTGGTTGGCATCCTGCCAAAACGCCTAATGTGATTAGGACCAGAAATATCATGTAAAGTGTTTTGTGCTTTGCTTCTATTTTTGCCATAGAACAAACTTGCTCTCCGACTGAAATATAAACAAAATATAACAATCTGAGCCGGATTATACAAACTCAATAAATGAATGCAAGTTTTTTTGTGCGCTTTTTCAATCAAAACGTCACATTCTTGTTACATTTCCAGCATCTGTTTATAATTTTGTCACAATTCAGCGAAGCACTGTGACAAAAATGAACACTGTAAAGACCAAATTCCCTCTCCTCTATTCCTTTATGCGCCGCTTATTTTTGGGCGACATCCGGTTTAGGCTGCTGAATTTACATATCTTCTTAGCGATTATTGTCATCGGCATTGTGCTGATTGCTTTTGACCGAGCCCGCGATCGTTTGGAAGGTGACATCCGTCGTAGTGACGTCGCTTTAGCCCAGGCATTGGCCCTGCAAATTGATCGTCAGGATCAACCACTGGTTGAAACATCGCAAAACATTACTGGTTGGATGGAGCTTGTGCTGGGGGAACAAGTTGCTGTTATCACTATCATCGATCAAAAAAATAACAACGTCTTCCATTTGGAGGACAATGCGAAATTGCTGCAAAACAATGACTGGCAGAATTGGAGCAGTTGGCAGCGCAAAGTGATCGATACATCTTACCAAAACCAAGTTGGCTCATTTAACTCAATGGCTCCCGACGGTGAACTGTGGATTCATTCATTCGCTAGCACCCCTGTTTCAGACTCACGCGTGATGATTCAGCGGCCGACATCGGAGGCGTTTGCTACTTTAACCCTAATCTACGAAATCCTGATGACTGCTCTGGTCTTGTACACCTTCGTTATTATTATCTTTTGGGTACGCCTGTCAAACACCATCATCACTCCTCTGCAAACGCTTGAGTCATTTAGCGCTAAGATCACCGGCCGGGAAATTTCTACGTCTGACATTGACTCAGAACGAGCTGCGATGAAGCTCACAGAGCGGAATGACCAAGTCGGCCGCTTGGCAACCGCGCTTTCAGAAATGGGGCGTCAGTATTTGATCACAGATGATCAGCTAGACAAACAAACTGGCCAGCTCCAATCGATTTTGGAAAGTATGGACGCGGGCCTTGTTCTAGAAAATTTACATGGCGCCATCCTTTACTGCAATCGGCAGGCCAGCGCGTGGCTGAATGCGAATGAGGCAGATTTGATTGGTCGGAACACAATGGATGAAATCCCCCGCTTAACCGGCAAACAGCAAAATGCCCATCTTGAGGCCTTCTTAAGCAGAGAAGGGGAAGAGACGCTAGAGCTTTCACGCAAGCTGCTGGATGGTAAGTTTCAAGACCTCAACATGCAGCGCTTTGACGTCCACGACAGCCGGGGCAATATCATTGGGTCAGGCCATATTTGGCAAGATGTCACCAACTATCGTGAAATGGATCGAATGAAGTCAGCTCTGATTTCAACCGTTTCACACGAATTGCGCACCCCGCTCACATCCATCATCGGCTACTCTGAGTCGCTCATGGATCGGCAGATCGAGTGGGACGCATCAAAGCGGAATCGCTTCATTTGGCGCATCAACAGTGAAGCTAGCCGTCTACAAACGCTGATTGAAACACTGCTAGATTTTACCCGTCTGGAAGGCGGTAGAATCGAATTTTTAGCCCGGCCGTGTGACTTGAATGCCATCATTATCAACGTGCTGGACAGCATGGAAATCGATCAGAGCGTCCGCTTTGAGCTTGATCTGCACAATAAACTGCCCAACGTCAACGGAGATCGGGAAAGACTCCGTACGGTTGTCCGCAACCTAATGGAAAACGCCCTAAAGTATGGAGATCCGTTTAAGCAAATTTTGGTTTCAACCCACTGGGATACAGAAACTGATCTCGTTCAGCTTTCAGTTAAAGATGGCGGGAACAGTCTACAAAATGCGGATAATGAGCGCATTTTTGAGCCATTTTTCAGAATTGACTCTGGTTACTCGCGCAGTTCAGGCGGCGTTGGGTTAGGACTGGCCATATGTAAGGGATTTATCGAAGCCCACGGAGGCGAAATCGAATTTACAAGCAATAAAACCGGCACCACGTTTAGCTTTAGCCTCCCGGCTATTTCTGAGAGCGGTGAAAATCGTGAGAGCATTCTGGCTCAAACTATTATTGACTATCAGGCAAAATGATTAACTCAGTAGCTCAGCA
>JBCCSO010000088.1:0-12283 GCA_039199965.1 Chloroflexota bacterium
TCAAGTGCCGTGTATGAGCGGCCCAATCCATTAAACAGATTGGGATCACTCTGATTGATTTTGATCGCGTTTGCAAACGCCTGTGAGGCCCGTACCGCATCAGACTGGCGCAGGCGGGCCCAGCCCAGCCCTGACAAAGATCGAACCTCTGAGCCATCAGCATCTACCGCCTTCTGATATGCCTGCACAGCCGAGTCATGTTGTTCTCGATCAGTATAAAGCTCGCCCAACATGCGGTTGACAACTGACGCTGAGGTTGGTTTATTGGCTAACTGCTCAAGCAGTGGAATAGCCGGGTCGCTGTTGCTTTGTTCAGCATAGAGCTTACCTAATCTAAGAAGCAGCGCGTCATCATCAGGAACCAACATTAAGGCTTGTTCATAAAGCTCAATCGCCTGCTGTTCTTGCCCGCGTGAAGTCGCTACATCCCCCATACCCATATAAGCGGCCGGTTCATCTGGATCAATTTCCAGCGCAGTGTGAAAAACGGCCAGTGCTTCTTCCGGCCGGTTTAGTTTTTCAAGCGCAAATCCTAACCCGGTAAACGCCTTCACATATTGGGGAGAGATACGGATCGCTTGGCGAAAATGGTCAACCGCTTCATCAATTCGGCCGTCTGCCAGTGCCACATCACCCAAACCGATTTGGACGAAAACACGCTGTTCTGGAGAGCGCAGAGCCAAACGCTCTTGCGGCCGCAAATTGCGCTTAACAGAAAGCTCACTCAGCTTGACCTCAGCCATTTCGTAGAAGGCCAGCGCTTCATGCATTTCCCCTTCATCGTACCATGCTCGCCCCAACCCTGTGAGCGCGGGTATCCAGTTAGGGCCGCTATTCAATGCCTGATTAAACAGATTACGCGCCCCCCCAGCATCACCAGACAGCCTAAGCATTTCACCCAAACCGGTTAGAGCACGTGGGTGATTGGGTGTAAGTGAGATCGCGTGCTTGAATGCGACGGTTGCATTCTGACCATCACCCTGCCGCGCATAAACCTCACCTATCCCAATGTAAGCTGGTGTATGTTTATCGTTATGAGTTAGAGCCTCTGCATAAACATTGATCGCCTCTTCTAAGTCACCCTCATGCTGTTGTATAAGAGCAACGCCTGTTAGAGCAGCGGCCCGCTCACAGTCAGAAATTGTCCCGGCCGATAGCGCAGAGCGAAACGCCTGTTTTGCCGGCTCTGTATGGCCTAAAAAGTCAAAAACCTCACCCAGTCCGATCCAGCCAGCAGCCAAGCTGCGGTCGATCTTGAGCCCGCGCCGATACGCCCCAGAGGCTTCTTCCAAACGGCCAATTTGCTGCAACACGTGCCCCGTTTCAATATGATGCTGTGCAACTTGTGGCTCCAGCTGAATCAAGCGATGCAAATAACCAAGTGCGTTCTGCCACTGCTCATCTGCAATGTAGGTACGTACCAACTCAGACAGCGTCATAAGGTGGTTCGGCTTTAACCGAAGAGCCTGTTTGAGATGTTCTTCAGCCTTACCTAACTCTCCCAGATGTCGATTAGAGCGACCCAGCCCACACCAAGCCTGAACATCATTTTGATCCGCATCAACCGCTTTTTTGTAGGCGGTTTGAGCATCTTCATATTGTTTTTGCTGAACCAACAGATCCCCTAGACGCTGCTGTGCTTCCCCCCATTTAGGGGCAGATTTAGTTGCCTCACGAAACATTTCTAACGCCTGTAGCGATTTACCTTGGCGTACCAGAACCTCTCCAAATCCTTTCAAAGCTTTGGGATTATCCGGTTCTAGACGCAGAGCAGACTTCCAACTATCCATACTCCGTTCCAGATCGTTTTCTGTTAGGGCAACCTGCGCAATGCCTATATACCCCTCAACACGGTCGGGTGCAGTTTCCAGCAGTTGGGAAAACGTCTGCTTGGCCTTTTCAGGCTGGTCTAGATCAAGCTGCTCTTGCCCCATACTAATCGCAATTTGCAAATTAGAGGAATCGCTATTGTCTAAACGACGCGCTTTCTCAAGATATTTCAATGACTCTTCGTGCATCCCCTCTGCTTGATAGGTTAGTCCCATCCCTAAATGGGCCAGCACGTTATTATTGTCAAGCTGGATAGCGCGTTCATAATACCGACGTGCGTTGTTTAAGCTACCACTGCCACGGCACGCATCAGCCATATCAACCAGCAATGCGGAGCTGCGCAGGCCAGCACTCATCGCTTCTTCGAAAGATTTGATCGCATCTTCGTATCTTTTTTGTTTGAGATGCAACCGGCCGGTGCCGTGCCACGCCTTCGGATTGTACTGTCCGCTCTCACGGCTCAGCGTCAACCCCTGCTGGTACAGTTCCATTGATTTGGTGTACTGCTCCAAGTCTTGGGCCAAATCACCGTATCCAACAAAAACTAGGGGATCGTTGACCCCAATGCGCAGCGCCATGTCATAGATGGCTTCGGCCTTTTGGAAAAGATGACTTTCATGATAGAGCCTTCCTAACTCGAGATACGGATAGTGTTCGTCAACATCCTCTTTTTCAAGACCGGTCTCAAGCCATTCAAGCGCTTTGGCATTCTGATTCAGCGCAATGTAGGTTAAGCCTAATCCACCGTATGTTTGTGCGCGAGTATCATCCATCCCGATGGCTTGTTCATAGTAGCGCTTGGCATCGTCTATTCGGCTTTGACGACGGGCAATTTCGCCCAGCAGATCACAGGCAGCGGGCATTTTTTCGCCAAACTGGAGTGCAACCCGTGCAGATTTTTCAGCCATGTCAAGGTCCCGCTGGGCCAAGAATACCTTGGCTAGCCCCAGATGGGCAGGAGCAAATCTTTTATTTTGACTGATCGCGTTCCGGTAACTGGTAATCGCGCCGCTGTAGCTCCCTTCTAAGCGATCAATTTCACCTAATCCATTATGGGCTTCGGCCGAATCTGGCTGCAACTCTAGAGCATCTTCAAACACCATCCGTCCTTCATGGTAATTCTTCAGGATGATGTGTATCTTACCTAGCCCCAATAGCGCATTGATCGCGTAGGCATTGAGCCGCATCGCCATCTCAAAGGCTTCACGTGCCTCTTCTAAGCGGCCGAGTGCGGTATAAACATTACCCAATCCGATATACAGGGAGTCTGAGTTCTGCACCACCCCATTTTTGTTTACCGGATTCAGCGCCTTTTGATAAGATTCCAAAGCCTCACCATAACGGCCAAGAGAGGTCAAGACATCGCCTAAATTAATGGGGGAGATGAAAACAGTTAGATCAATACCGCGCGCTTTACGGTAGGCGGCTAATGCATTGTCCATTTGACCCAAGCCGTGGAATGTGTCTCCCATCGCCCTGTAAGCAGGCGCATAGTTTGAATCCACTTCAATGGCTCGTTCAAAAGCCCGAATGGCGAGTCCCGGCCGCTGCTTGTGATGATAAACTTCACCACGACCGGTATAAATCGCGGGGTGGTTTTGATTCATCTCCAAAGCCTGCTGCCAAATATCAGCTGCTTCTGCAAACTCTTGGCTGATAACGGCCACCCGCCCCAACCCAATTAGCGCGTCAATATTTTGAGGGTTGTTGCGCCAGATACGAGAAAAAATTTGCTTGGCATCTTCGTACCGCTGGACAGCCATTTTGACCTCAGCAAGGCCACACTGTGCCTCGATTGAGTTTTCATCACCAGCCAAAGCCTGTCTAAAGTTTTGCTCTGCTGTTTCTGGTCGCTTGTTTTTGAGCTCGATCCAGCCCAAACCAATGAAAGGCTCCGGCCGGGTCGGATCAAGAGCTATCGCCTTTTCAAAAGCGGCAATCGCCTCATCATTCTGGCTGATCTGGGTATGAGTATGCCCCAATCCGCTCCAGCCAGGTGCAAAGTCTGGAAAAGTTTCAACCAAGCTTGTAAAAGCTTCAAGCGCATCAAGATAGTTACGCACCTCAAAATTTGATTGAGCCTGCCGATAGAGCGTCTCAGCTTCAGGTTCCAAGGTTTGCAGTTTTGTATAAATTTCAGCCGACTCTCGATGACGGCCAACCCGCTGCAAGGCTTCTGCTAAGTGATGCCATCCTTCGGAAAAGTCAGTTTGGCGGTTCACGGCTGCCCTGTAGAGCGCAATCGCTTCATTTTCACGCCCCAGCTCTTCATAAACCTCACCCAGCAGCAAAACCGCCTCTGCGTTGTCTGGATCAAGCTCCGCCGCCATCGTCCAGTTGTTAACAGCGGCCGTCAGATCACCCCTATCCCGATCGATATACCCCTGCAGCAGGTGCAGTTCGGCCGTAATTTCACCCTTCTCCCGGGCTGTTTCAAGCGCAGCTTCCGCTTTATCCGTTTCCCCTCGATCATACAAAATCTTTGCCCGGCCAATATCAGCCGTACCGCTTGATGGCCGAATAGTCCCAGCATTCTGAAACGCGGCTTGTGCCTCTTCTAGCTTACCCTGCTGAGAATAAAGATCGCCCAGTTTTTGCCACGCATCAAGCGCCTTTTCATCAATTTTTAGAGCCCGTTTGTAAAATTTTTCAGCCTCTGACAAGTCTCCGAGAGCGAGGTAAACATCGCCTAAACCAATTCGGGGAGCCGCAAAGCCGGTCTTCATCTTTGACGCTTGATCGTAAGACTCAATCGCTTCATCATGCCGCTCTAGAGCCAAAAGTGCATCACCAATGTGAAGTCGGGTCACCTCATGTTTGGGATTTAGCTCAGCCGCTCGTTCATAAGCGGCCAGAGCATCAGCCGGTTTGTTCCCCATTTGGCGCACTAAACCCAGCTCAAACCACGTCCAATGCTCCTCGGGCAAGAGGTGATTGGCTCGCTCAAGCAGGGTATCTGATTCCGGATTGTAGCGGGCTTCACGCCCGTCTGGCATTGACAATACTTGAGCCATACGGGACAACGCTTCTGCAAGCTGGGTGCGCAGCATTAGCCCACCTTCAGGCAGTCCATCCTCAACTTGGGCAAAACGTTCTCGAGCCAAACTGTACTGTTTCTGCTTGAAGGCGTGGTTACCATCCCGAAGATGTTTGATCGCCTGCCGCTCTTTCCGACCGCCCGGTTCATGATCTCCATTAAGCCAGCCACGCTCTTCCATCCGACTAAGAGTGTCAAGCAGATACGCCTCTTCTTCAACAGAAATAAACTTGCTGTCCAGAACGTTTAGTCCGTTAAAGATTTCACGCCCTCCAGAAGATAGCTGATCGTACCATTCCTCCAATGAACGCAAGATCGCTTGACACAACTTTTTATTGTAAGCCAGCCCTTCAACAAAACGAGGCAGAGCAAACATGAAAGTATCTCGCTCATCTACCCACAAAAGGTATTGGACCAAGTTAACCACAGCTTGGACCCAGTTATCCTCTTTGCAGCGTTCTTCAAGCAGTTCCAGATCGGTTTCAATCTTGATCAGCTTCTCGCGCAAAAATGTAACTGCTTTGCCCACCAGTTCTTGCACGGCAACGCTGGAACGATGTAGCTCGTTTTTGAGGTATTCGTGTACAAATTCTGAATGCTCATCGTGTAAGCGGGCATGGTCGGCCATAACGGTGCTGTAGTCCCGCTCAAGGCGCTGCAGCAGTTTCTCTAGATTAAAGCGCTTCTGCCCTTCAGGGGTCAGCATAGCACGAAGGGTTTCTACATCCCCACGTGCCAGCACAAGAGCATAGATCGCTTTTCGGTCGTCTTCAGCTACAACATGCTTCAGATAACTGTCTGTCATGCTGCGCATAATTTTGTCGTTGCTGCCCACCTTCATCATGTCAGTGAGCACTTCTTCTAGCGGCTCACCGGCTGAGATGACAGCAGCAGCCTCATGTACAGCCAAAGGTCGGCCGCGTGTGACCATACTTAGAGAGTTAACCTCTTCCTTTGAGAGGTTGCGCCCCTGCATGTTGAAGTATTCAGATATGTCAGCCACAGATAGTGGCCACATGCTGAACGATGCCAGATGGCGCGGCCAATCATCCGCATACCCTTTAAAAAATTCATCACCAAACTGACGACTATGCACCAGCTCATTGCGGCCGCAGATCACCCACAGCACCCTTGGGCCCGCTTCACGAATTACTGAGCGAATCCAAATATCATTCCGATCAACAATTTCGTATGAATCCATCAACACGACCAAGCGTTTGCTCTTGGCCACATTTTCAAGGCCGCGAGCCAATTGATTGGCCAACTGCTCATTAGGGTTCAAAAAATAGTCAAAGTGATTTGGTTTTAGATTTGCCTGCAAGTAAACATGCAGACGATTGTTCAGGTTGGTTAGCTGTTCGGCCGCGACTTGAATACCAGCTCCCAACAAAGATTCAATAATTTGCTCCCCTGCTTCCCCAATGAACGGAGCCCGCCAGCGTACAATGCGGGCGATTGCAGGCACACCGGCTCGCCGCAGAATCGCAATTTCGTCTTCATTAGAGGACGCTGCCAGCACTTCTGCAACTTGTTTATCTACTTCGTGGGCCGCTTTGATCGCCTTGTTATAAGCCATAAACTGTCGTCCCCATTTCCGGCGTATCGCTTCGTTGTGAACGGCTCTAAAGACAATTTGGGCTTCTATGTGGTCTCGGGCTACCTGTAAACCGGGCATTTTTTTGCGTTCATCTGCCCAGTCCAACGTCAGGACTTTGAATTTGCCCGCAAACGGAGACTCCTTTTGCACAATATCTTGAAAACGACGCTTGAGGCTTGTTTTGCCCATCCCAGCATCACCCGATATCAAGATCACGTGCGGAAACTCTTCTTTGCTCCCTGTTGCTTGGAATTCTTCTAAAATTGTTCGAAATCGCTTTTGCTCTTCTATGCGGCCTAGAAAGATGCGCTGATTGGGAATGGTTTTGGTACTGCTTTTCTTCATATCCAATAGCTAAGAACTGAAAAGAAAATCAATGTCTAATCTACAGCAATTTTCTCTTCGGTTGTGAAGGAACGTATAGTTGAAATATTCAACTAAATTACACACTGTTCCTAAGATGATAACTTCCTATGTAAGATTTATTTAAGGTACGACAGAAACTTTCAACTAGTCGGTTTTGATATTCGGTTTTGAAGCTACCCGCCATGTCAGTGAGTGCTGAATTTTTTGTTAAACACATGAACTTAGTACGGTAAAACAGGGGTACTAGCCCATAGACATAATGCGATATTATTTGAAACAAAAATAGAAGTCAATTCAAAGAAGCCGATTTAGAAATAAATAGGAGAAATGTCCGGTCGTTGACAAAATTCACGCCCCATTCTGATCGGTTTTATCCTATGTTTATGCAAATGTTGGCTAATTTACCATAAACAGTCACACCATAGACCTATGACCGGACTTTCGTCATGTAGCTTATTTGGAATATTGTGGGAACATACTCATCAGAACACACGCACACAAGGAATAGGTCCTATGTACTTACTTTCTACTGACGAATGAAGTAGGCGCGTTGAAAAGAAGGTATATTGTATGAGAAGGTATACGAATACAGTTCCCAAACAGGCGAAAATCGGTGTGATTGGTGCCGGAAAAAGTGGTTACTGTTCAATTAAAGAGTTACTGAGTCAAAATTACTATCACGCAGATTTTCTGTATGTCGATACAGATCGGCCGTTGATTGAACAGAGCAAGTCAGATGTTAACCAGTTGGTTGATCGCATTTGGCTCGCTGACCAGCAGAATCCGTCTAAGATTACGCCCAACGGAACAAACGGTGACTTCCGCAGCGGGGAACACGCTACGTTTAGAACGATGCAGCGTATTAAAGCGGCCATCCGCAATTTTGACATGCTGTTTTTGTTTGGTGGTATGGGAGGCGGAACCGCTACGGCGGCCCTACCGGTTATTGCACAGGCGGCCGCAGAACTAGACATTATGACGGTCGCCATCGTCACATCACCCTTTGGGTTTGAGGGGACAAATCGACATAAGATAGCGCAGATTGGCATCAACCGCCTTAACTCATTGACTGATACACTGATTGTACTTCACGGAGACGAACTGCTGGCAAAAGTAGACAACCGGGTTGAGCTTTCAGAAGCATGGAGTGAAGCCAATGAATTGCGCCACAACTGCATCTCGATTGTTGAAGAACTTACCCAATATCCAGGCATTATTAATATTGATTTTGCTGACATCCGAGCGGTAATAGAAGGCAATGGCTCAGCGTTGATGACGATGGGTGTAGGCATTGGGGAGAACAAAGTTGAAGAAGCAATTGCTGACGCCTTAAACTGCAAGACGCTTAACCGCTCTGCGACCGGTGCAGGTCAAGTCCTGATGCACATTGTAACCCCACCAGATGCGGACCTTTTTGAAGTACACGATATTGCTGACGGTATTACCCAATCTATAGGGGAACAGGCTTATATCCACTTCGGCGTTTCGGAAGACAATTGTTTATTTGATGAGGTCCGTGTCTTCTTAATCGCAACCAGTTTCTGTGAAATTACGCAGATGGCACAGCAATATTCTGAACCGATCAAGACGGTTGTATCCCAAAGCCGTGAACGGCAAACGCTGGCAGACCATTTCTGGTCATTGGCTAAAGATCAAATGTCTGGGTATGGACGCTGGCGCGATCAGCAGTAGGCAAGCTCGTTTCAAATAAAAAGGCTGACTTATGTTGGGTTAAGTCAGCCTTTATGCTTTCCGTAAAAATTGTTACTTTTTTACCTCGATGTATTTACTGCCATCTTTTTCAGAGACATTCACACGCCGCCCTCGCATACTCAAGTCATCCCCATCTACAGATCCCCCTAGAAGATTAAAGCTGAAGTAAGTGCTTCCACCGCTGGCATATCCAGAGCCATCCATATTAATTTTGGCAACGGGTTCGTCTCCGTCATAAATAGTCTCATCATGGCTTGGTTTGTTACGTTTGCAGAAAAACATTTTGATTACCCTTTGATTGCTTGATACTGCTTTTTTAAAGCAAGTGGTTAATTTGTATCAAGATTAAATTAAGTCATGACTTCATTCTATTTGCCACGCGTGAAGGGTAAATGAAGGGCACGTGAACCTTCATTGGTACCAATAGGACTTTGGGACGGTAATAGGACTGACTTGAAACGATTCGGTAAAATAGTTAACGTCTAATCATTGGCAAAAACAGCTTTCTCTGGGAATCTTGCATGTTCCAAGAGGACAATTGACTAACTGAAAACGATACGTTTGTGGGTTTACTTGCGTCATACGCAACTTCGGCCGTACCCCACTCTCTATCCGTGGGGTCCCATTGCAAAAGGGTAATTGAGCCAGTTGCCAAACGTTCAGCGGTTTCTTGCGCCATTTGAAGGTCAACCGTCAGTATCCTACCGGGAGACAAGTCAACACTACGCCCGCTAGCTGTTGAGTAAGCGGCCATCTCAAAGTCAATGGGCTGATTGGACAACAGCAAATCATCAAGATCAACTGCAGGGTGGCGTAAGTGCTCGGCTAGGCTAATGTCAAAATAAACGTCCTCTGCAAATGTATTAGCAGGAACTTCAACCTTGAGCCATTGGTATTCAATCTCGGCCGATTGCTGGTGATTTACCGTTTGTCTAAACTTTGGTTCTGCCACAGGGGTAGGATTGACTGGGGCGTGGGGCAGCGGATCATCGGCCGGAGATGGAGTTGGCGTTGGTTTCAGTGTGGGGGTTGGTTCAGGCGGTGGGTCTGTATAGCTAACATCTTCAAAAACCAACAGGGTAATTGATTGGGATGGCAATGACAACGAAGCTTGGTCATGCAAAATTCGCTCAGAACCAAGCGATTGAATACGATGCAAATCATCAGCCGAATATTGGTAAACATCAGCAAATCTGGCATCAGCAACACCGTCTAAGTTCAACTCTATATCAGCCAATTCAAAACGTTTGTTGATAATCATGATGGTTAAGGCATCATCTTCTGTGCGTCGGGCAGCAAAGACAGATACGTCCCATTCATTTTCTGAGGTGGCCACCACACTCTTGTCACCGAATGTGCTTTTTTGGCCATCGTAATTGCGAAACATGCGAAACGTATAGGCCCACGGCTGATCTGCATTGATATTGCGCCAGCCCCACAGCGTCGCCATATGCAAATTCTCACGGCCGAAGATACCTAGCACATCTGCTTGAGCTACCGCTCCGTTGACGTGTTCAAGCCCGCCAAAGTTGTACTCAGAAATAGAACGCTTTGTATCTGGATAGTTTGAATCAACCCATTCATGCATCCGAGGTATAAGCATCACCGGTTCCCGTATCCAGCTTTCATCTGCGTAATCAGGATCCCAAAGTGAACGGGTTGTACGCAAGCGGCGCTGCTGAGTAGCCTGATCACCCACCGGATTGAGTGAAACGCCTTCAGCCTGTGGATAATAGTGGATGTCCAAGACGTCTAAGATACGGGTGCCTGTATCAGCTTCATACGCGGCCATCTGCTGTAAATACCATTCTAAAAAGGGGATATCGCCATGGGCTAAGCGATCAACATGCCCCTCAGGATGTTTAAGATCAAGGGCAGAATAAAAGTAAGCGGGCCAGCCAAAAACGGCCGGGCCAATAACCTGCGCCGATGGATCTGTTTGTTTTACAACGCTGGCATATAAATACGTTTTGTCACGCACCTCATCATAAGTAGTATGTTCAGGATGAACATCGCGGTGGTTATGTGACCAAAGCATCGGCTCATTGTCCATGCTGTAGAACTGTACACCACCGTCAGCAGCCGTTCCGTACTTTGACGTTAGGTGCTCAAGCCACTCTTGAACAAACTGCTCGTCAATTGGCATACTTGCGTCTGTCGGGTCTGCATCGAGAATGTAGCCATTTTCATTCTCTTTTTCCAAAAGCACGCCGTTTCCACAATCGGGGTGCCAGTATTCTGTTTCTTCTTGCTCTCCGTACTTTTCGACACTAAATCCGCAGCGCACTTCACGATCTTTGGCCGCCCAACCCATCAGGGGCAAAGTCATAATTGTTTGCGTTTGTGTTCTAATGTTTTGCTCCACAAAGCGATCTGTTTCAGAGCCGTGGGGTAGAGTTGACTCATCCCCATCGCGCGGGACACTCATGAAATACCAATCATGGCCCAAATTAGCTGCATTGTTTTTCCAGTTGTAACGCGAGGTTGAGTTGCCCCCATACCGACTAACCGATACGTTTAGCTCGTCTCCCATTCGTTCATCAACCAAGTTCACCCCGTAAATTAGCGGGCTGATTGCATGCGTCACTGTCGATGCATCTACCTGCAATTCGTACACACCATCTTCTTCGCTACCGCTATTTTCATCGCCAAAAACAAGCTTGAAGTCGTCGATGTAGTAGCTTTCTAGTGGCTCATCAGCGGCATTTTGCACAATAATCGCTCGTACCTGATCAATTTCTCCAAAAGATGCCATCGGTAGTTCAACCGTTTGCCATCGGTTCGGTTTGATCTCGTGCAGTATGCCAAAAACCCATTCTCCATCTTCATTTGCCAAACGAATTTTGATCCATTGATGAGCAGTTCCCCCTCCATAGATATTGAACGTTAGGAATTGAATCGATTCGGCCGGAATTAAGTACGGAGACTGCATAAAAAAACTGCTGTAGGCGGCCGAATGTGTAACTTTTAAAGCCTGTTTGCCGGTAAAAACCGGGCTGGTCACACGCTCTAATTCAGTGTCATAGGACAGATCAGACCAGTGATCGAGATTTAATTCATCATCAAAAATGACTAAATTTGCCTGCCCCGCAAATGAGCGCAGAATGGTTGAGGGGTTGCTCCGTCGCAAGAAAAATAGCCCAAGAAAAATAATGCAACAAGCAGCACAAACAAACTTTCGTCCTGAAATACGAAAGGGCCGCCTTGGATGATAAAAACGCATAGGTATCACCTGAGGAAAGTTCCATTACCAATGCGCATCCAGAAAGATGCTGCTTTCCTCTTATCATTTGTGGGCTGCGTGGGGTTGAAAATAGAGTCCCAAATTGCATAAGATTCCCCCCCACTAGCTTGTGCAAATGATGCCATCGGCCGAAAACGTTCTCAATAGCATGTTAGTCGGGTGATCAAAGGGCCAGTTGCAGTTGTAACCTGATGAACAAAGAGCCGATCCATATCAAGTTGCTAACTAACATCTCACAGCCATGGGGTGAAGCCTGAAGCTATTGGTGCCATTTTCAGCATGACCGTGTGTAGGCAGCGCGACCAATACCACCTAACTAACCCACCACATACTGACCCGCTAGTTCTCGACAGCCAAATAACCATTGAAGAGTCAATGACTATTCCTGCTACCAGAACAGTTGGTCTAGCATTGGAATCTATGTTCAAATTTGCAGCTGAGCTTATAATTTAAAGATGGCGTATACGGCTCCTGACAATATCAAGGAAATTCTCAA
>JBCCSO010000089.1:0-12188 GCA_039199965.1 Chloroflexota bacterium
GACCAGTTTGTGCAGCAGTTTAACATCCCGATTCCGGCCGGAGTGCCACCAACGGCTAACTTCACCGTACGCATTGGCTGGTTTGACGGTGATACCGGCCAAGAGGTGACCCGCTTTGATGAAAACGGGCAGTTTGCCGGATCAGCCCTTCTGCTAGAAAAAGTTCAATTGACAACTCAACCATCTCCACTTAGCCAAAGTGCCGAAAGACCTGTTGAGATCATGTTGAATCAGCAGGTGGGGTCATGGCTAACGCTAATCGGGTTAGACTTGCCGCGCCGTACGTTTAATCAAGGGGAGCAGATTGACTTTGCGCTCCATTGGACAGCTGATGCCCCGCTGGTTGACATCACTGTACTGATTGAGCTTACAAAGGGCAGTGATGTTGTGGTTCTAACAGAGGGGAGCCCGGCCGGAAATCGCTATCCTTTTGCGGATTGGCTAACGCCAGCCTATGTGCTGGATCGACAGCGGGTTGTGATTCCGGCCGATTTACCAGCGGGTGAATGGGGGTTTCGAGCGGTAGCGATTTTTGAATCAGGAGAGCGGGTCGAGCTGTTTGAGCCCATTGAAATTTCTGTGGAGCCGCTTGATTTGATTTTAGACAGGCCCTCTATCGAAAATGAGCTGAACGTGGTTTTTGAAGATCAAATTGAGCTAGTGGGATACACGTTCCGGCCGGACAGTGATGAGCTTGAGCTGGTATGGCACAGCACATCCTCTGCGACAGGGGATTATGTAGCGTTTGTGCACTTACAAAATCCAAACGGAACTTGCTGTGTGTGGCAGTCTGATCGGCCGCTGGTTTCTTCAGCCGTGCGGCCGACAAGCCGCTGGGTTGTCGGAGAGTATGTGATCGACCGGTATGTGATCGAAGGGTATGTAGATGGCTTGAATTTGGTTTCGGGACTTTACCGGCCAGAGAATGGTATTAGACTATTAACGGCCGATCAGGTAAACCAAGTCGAATTACGCTAAGGATCGGGATTTTAGTAGCTGTTTCAACTTAAATCCCGATCCTTCCCAGCTGAATTTTAAACTTGGGGCAATTATTTAAAGTTCAGCCCCAAACAGCCGTTGCAGATTGTTAATTCACATTTGGCGACTGGTAATAAAGAACGGTTAGCTTAGCATGTAGAACCGCGAATTGTTTTATGGCGCACGCACCGTCGTGTCATCATAAATGCGGATCATTGTAGTACCATCCTTCTGATCAATGGTGTAGATTCGCTCGATCTGTAGAATAGGGATAAATCGATCTTGATAAGACTCAATCACAAGGCCTCCATTACGCGGCGTGTACCCTTGGCGGATGTACCAAATATAAATTTCATTGGTATTGTCTTGAGTCAAAACACATCGATATCGTTCCACGCGCACGCTCCGGCCGCGCTGCAAATACTCTGTTTCTCCACACCGGCCGATATCCTCTACCACTTCCCCAAAAGGATAGTCCTGCTCCTGACCGGTGATCAGCAGAAGCGTCACACCTCCTCCTGCGCATAGGATCACGAAAAATAGAGCAGCAGCCGCAAATAGAACAGATTTGGGGAGGTCAGATAAAAGCTTGCTCACATCTGGTCATAAAAAGCGCAGGTCGTGGTGTGATCATTGACCATGCCACAAGCCTGCATAAACGCGTAGCAGATGGTTGGACCCACAAACGAAAAGCCTCGCTTCTTGAGCACTGTTGACATCGCCTTGGGCTCTTCAGTTTCGGCTGGGACCTGCTCGCGTGTGGCCCAAGCATTGGTAATTGGCTGATGGTGAACAAACTGCCAAATAAACCTGTCAAAGCTACCAAACTCATCTTGAACGCTTAAGAAGGCTTTTGCATTTTTAACGAAGGCATTGACCTTGAGCTTGTTGCGCACAATGCCGGGGTTTTGCAGCAGCTCACCTATTTTTTCATCATCGTAGCAAGCGATCTTGTGTGGATCAAATTGATCAAACGCCGTTCTGTAATGCTCTCGCTTGCGCAGGATAGTAATCCAGCTTAAACCAGCTTGTGCTCCCTCCAGACAGATCATTTCGAATAGCTTGCCGTCATCATGCACCGGCCGGCCCCACTCCTCGTCATGATATTGAATGTAAAGTGGATCATCTCCACACCACGCACAGCGAATCATTTCCATAAATGGATTTTATGAGATGATCACAAGGCTGCCAGAAATTCAGAAGCAACTTTAATAGATATGCTATCCTGCTCTACCGTCGAATCAGTGGTAGATAAATACCGCAGGTGGTTACATTCTCGGTGCCCGGTGTGGTGCAAGAGGTGACTTCCCAAACGGCTGATGGGCTGGCAATATCCCGCACAAAGACGCCGCCTGACTCTAGCTCATCTGTGTAGGTGACTGAATCAAGCTGTATGCCAAATGGAGAATGCAGGCTAATTGTGTCCCCAGTTCGGATCGGTATGATCGACGCGTGGAGCGGTCCCTGCTCTGGATCATCATCCAAGTAAAATGTCAGGTAACTGTTGGCTTCGATCATAATACCGGCTGGTATGGTGTACTCACGTGGAAAGAATAGGGTGTTTGCCAGCCGGTAGCCGGTCAGATCGATAGCTTGATCGCTACCGTTATAAATCTCGACCCAAGGGGTAGATTCACTTGGTTCTGCAGGGTCTTTCAGCCCGTTGACACCGCCCACAGCCACCAATTCGCTGATCATCAGGCTATCTTGTACAGCATACTCAGGATACAGTTCCGGCTGGGTCGTGTGATACATAAAGCTCAAATGTCGCTCAGAACCACCTAGCGGATACTGCGCTTTCAAGCCACTGTTGTCGGTGGCTTGAAAGTAATATTCGATCACCAAGCCGCGCTGCGCAATACCCGGAATTTGATAGCTGAATGTGTCCCCAGCTTGAGTCATATCGACCGTAATCCAACTGCCACCAGCAAAGCGATAGATGAGCTGTACACCAGTGACGCTGCTGTTGTCTGTTGCATCTATTTTCAGCATGACAGGGTTGCTGGTGCTGGCCAACGGAAACTGGGGGGATTGTTGAAAATTTGAAAGCGTCGGCGGAGTTGGGTTGCAAATGGCGTTTGGCTGACCCGGAGATGCCTCTGGTAGAACTTGCCAAGCACCACCGTCACCACAGCGGCCGATGGCTACATCGGTTTCTTGAGGCCCAAATGAATATCCATCAATTTGACTGTTCCCCAGATCTTTTCTGTCGAATAGACCAAACGCTTCACCATCTTTTGCCAGCTTAAAGCCGGTGTGATTGGGCCCCTGCTTTCCGTCATCGTCTACAATGATAACCAAGTGTTCACCGGGCTGAATAATTAGCTGATCTGTTTCTTTGGCTAAACGGTATTTTCTTGTTTTGGTCAGCGTGTCTGTGACATACATGCTGGCCAAATTTACCGCCCAAGGGCCCGGATTAAAAATCTCAGCATAGTCAGGGGCTTCGTCTGGCTCATCGGGATCATAAAACGTGGTCTTATTCGAGGCCATAATTTCGTTAATGAACAAGGTTGGTGACTCATATCCCACAACATATTCATACGCATTGTTGGGTGCATCGGTTGGATTAGTGCTAACGTTCCCATCTCGGTCAGCGGCCGAAATGTAGTACTGCACCCGGCTGTCATCCGGTCGGGGCCCGATTGATGCTTGATAAACAGATGACGGGCCTGCCTGCATGGGCACCTTGATAAAGCCGCTGCCATCAATCTGATAGTGCAGGTAGACATCAAACTCACCTTCATCTGAGACTGTTGCTTGGATTTCCATACTGTCGCTAGCCTGCGGAATAGCAGGTGAGAAAACAACGTCATCGATCTCTGGAGCTGTTTGGGTGTTTGATGTGCCGTGTGTGGGTGCTGCAAAAATTTTGATATTTTGGGTGCCGTCAGGTAGACGGGCGGCCGAGTAGCCCTCATCTAGATCGTTCCATGACAAGCTGTCAAGAAGATTGCCAGTACTGTCTGCCAAGACGACCGTACCGGCTGCGTCCTCTAGCTCAAAAGTTAGATGCCTAGCACCTTGATTTGGTTCATTGTCCGCCCACAAAATAGCGTACCCTAGTGGTTCAACAATGATCGAACCGTTGATTTTGTGTTTTAAGGGATTGTTTGGATTGTTGCTAATGAACATGCCGTTGAGATCAACCGGTAGCAGGCCGGGATTGTAGATTTCAATCCAATCATCAGCGCATCCCCCAGACACTCCGGCCGGATCACAGTATGCTCCGTCGTTTCGTGCAACAACCTCATTGATTTTAAGGTATGGTCGGTTGTACGGGGCGCAGTAATCGGGAATTGCGCCATCAAGCACCAATTTGCGCGCTGCTATGTAGTTGGCAAAGTCTGTAGGTAGGGTTTCAAGCTGCCGGCTGTCTTGCCAGCCGACCTTTAGCCAATCCCGGCGAGCATCGTTGATCATTTGCCCGTGCAATTCAGTGGCGGATGCTTGGACAGCACCGGGCAAGAGCTGATTGTTGGCATACGCCTCTAGCTGGTGGCACACGTACTGCCGATACTGCGGTACGTTAACCCCACGCTGAGGCAAAACCCGCTTATCCGCCATCCCTAAATCAATACCGGTTTGGCTATTGAAGTCGTAAGTTGAGGGGACGTTTCCAAATGCAAAGTCAAAGTCCCACGGAATCAGCTCCCATTTGTCAATTTTTTCGTCGTACAGCAGGTAATTATTCCCTTCAAAGAAATCATACTGACCCACCCAGACCGCATAAGCGTAGGTGTCTAGGTAGCTTTTAATGTCAAACTTGTTTTGCAATAGCCATGGAAATTCATCGTCGCTGGCACCCGATAGGCTTTCGACCAGATCAACAATTTCCGTATGGCCGGAAATACGCTTGTTATTCTTCTCATAGGCTGTTTCATAATCGGCCGTTGTGTTTAAATCAACAAACAGGTTGGTTTTGGCTTTGTAGATGATGGTGTCATCATTCCGGCCGGTCCGCTCCATATAGTGTTCATCAATTTGCTCATAGTCGTTGTAAACTCCCATGTATTGACCATTAATGAATAAGAGTGCATATTCCTGTTGGGGGGCATCGATCCCAATCTGATTCAAGATTCGATAAGAAAGTGGCCCGCGCATGTAGGAAAAATCCATATTATCCGCATTTAAATTGAGGGTATCTTGGTTGTCCCACGGAGAATCAGACTGGAACTTGAGCTTCCAATTTTTTTTGTTGGTGAGGCGGCTGCCCGCTCCTCTGTAGCGAACGGTCACATCGTAGTCTTCATCCTCAAACGTCAAGGTTCCAGTAACGGTGTTCTCATCAAACGGAAAGGCGTACATAAACTCCCAATCGGCAGGGTCGATGGTCAGTGAGTAAACAGGCAGGGTGGCATCTGCGACTGATAGTCTGCTGGCAGACACAGCCGTCGACAGGCCGCTGACCCGGCCAGATACATCTACCGCTTGGACCTGATATCGGTAGGTTTTGCCTAATTCGGCCGTGCGGTCTTGGTAGCGATTGATGTAGACCGGTGCAGCATTGATTTGTTCAAACGCCCCTCCATCGGTCGAGCGGAAAATGTTGTAGCTGCTGACGTTTACAATGGGCACAGAATTCCAGAAAAGCTGAGCGGCATCATAGCTATTGGAGCCCACAACCCCCTCAGGAGCGGGTAGGGCTCCTGAATCATCTTTAAATTTTTCAACTGAGATGGCTGATACAAACGGCACACCCTCTAAGTTTTGCATGGTGATGTTTAGCTCGCCGTCTGATACCTGTACACGTGATTTGAGCAGTAGGGCATAGTCCCGGCCGACATTGGCGTACACATCTACATTTTCTGCGATGGGTTGACCCTCAGCCAAAATCGTAAAGCGGTTCATACCCGGACCGTGGGCTCGCTCCTCTCTGAAGTAGAGTGTAATCAGGTAGTCGTCGTTTGAGATGTCTGACATCCTAAACTCAGACCATCCGATTTTCTGGGTGCCAAAGACCGGTTTAACGTCTGTGCCGCCGGTGGCGTATAGCTCAAATCCTGAAACTGCTTTTGCTTCACCATTGATGAAACCCCATCCGCCGGGTGCCCAAGTTTGTTCAGCCTGAAAGACGCGGCCGTCTTCTGAAGTGTAGCTTTCCATGCTCCCTGCGTTGACGTGTAGCGGTACATCTGCTGCGCGGCTGATCAGCAGCCAACGGCCGGACAGAGCAGTTGTAACAACCAATCCGATAAAAACAATGACAGCTAAAGCAGGTTTAGATTTGAGATGTTTCAGCATGAGCACCTTTTCTCCAAAATCAAAAACTGTCCCCTGTTTGTCAACCAAGGCAGCTTCCAATTTAACCAAATCCGTTTCATATTTTGTATTTATTCAGCAAGAGGACAAATCCCTCTGCTATCGACAACGGCCGATGAGCTTTAGCTCGCTGGCGGTAAGAAACCTGCTGAACAACTACCGTATTTTTACATCAACACTCAAATTAGCCGAAATCGAACAGACGTTTATTCGATCGCTGCTAAGAAACACCCGTAGTCCTTTTGTACTACCTGAATAAAATGGAAATCAACACCATCTGCTTGACCGATCATTTCTAAAGCCAAAAGCCAAAAGCCAAAAGCCAAAAGCCAAAAGCTCCACTAATCATTCCTTGTCATCGGTAGGTAAATCTTATGTTCACCCGGAGTAATTAGAGGAAGGCTGGGTGGTTCTGGGTAGTAAAATTCGTGGCGCAAAACGTAGCTGTTTCGGCCGGAGGGGGCGTTGCTGTCTGGATCATGGTTGTAGCCTAGCCATGTAACGTCAATGCCGCGGCCGGTGTCGTACACTTCCATAATGCCGTAGTTTCCGTTTTTCTGAGCGCCTAACTTTGAGTAAGGGCCGCCACGATACTGTGGCATAGAATCCAGCGGTCCGGCGTGGAACACTGGGAAGAGACTGAGTCCATTGTCTCCATACTGATTGTGACGGCCGTCATCAATCGCCAAAATATGGGCATCGCCAGCCAGCATAGCAATGTTAGCGATGTTGTTAACCTCAATGAAGTTGGCGATTTCTCTGCGTTCTGTGCTGTAACCGGCCCACGTGTCTGAAACCTTATTGCTAATCCACGGTACTGTATTGATCCACACGGTCAGCGGGTGCTGTTTTCCCTTCAGTAACTCGTTTTTGAGCCACTCCTTTTGCTCAACCCCAAGCATGGATTTTGCCGTATTGTCGAATGCATTGGACGGGGTACGCTCTGAGCGGCAGTCTGTGACAATGAATTTGACCCGGCCGATAGTGAATGAGTGGTAGATTGCCCCTGAGCTTTTGTGTAGCGGATAGTGCGGCACACAGTGGCGATAGGATATTTGCGCTGCTTGAGCTGCAGCTGCTTCTTGGCTCGCATTGTCACCACCAAAATCATGATCATCCCAGATATACATGATTGGGACATTTTTGAATAAATCACGCTGGGTGTCAGAGGTGAACACCTGATGGTAAGCTTGTCCAAAGGCTTCTGGCTCATCTGAATCAATGTCTTCGTAGTGAAAGTCACCCAAGTGCAAAAACATGAGCGGATCATGTGATTTGATCTCGGTGAATACACCGCTGTCTGAAGCTGTTTGAGCACAGTTGCCCAGCGCAATTTTAAATGAGAATGCTCCAAGCTCCGGTGTGTGAAAACGGCCGATTTGTTCACTGGGTGTTTCATCCACAAGGACTTGGTAGGTGTACCGTGTGCTTGGCTTGAGATTCGTCAGTGAAAAGGTGATGATGTAATCAATGTGCCGATTCCGGTTTCCTTCTAACCGAATTCGGTTTGAATACTGAGTACCACCATCCGCATCCGTAAGGCGCAAAATCGCTCCACCGCTCGTTTTGAGCTTGACGTTTATTTGAATTGAGGTGGCGGTTAGACCACCTGACCACATGTACTCGACCACGTCATCGTTCTGTTTGGGTTGCATAGCCTCAACCCGGCGAAAACGATGTGTTGATGATCCGAAAAGCGGCATGGCTAGGCTGCCTCCTAGCCACGCTAATCCTCCTTTGATGACTGCTCTTCGTGAAGTATTTTTTTCCATTTCAAAATCTGCAGGCTAATTATGCATACTGCGGTTTGTATTGTTCTAGGTTGTGCTGGTCATGTGTTTATGACCTAGCCAACGATGTTGGTTAAGCGGCCGTTGCGCATAGTTCCGACCCGTGAACATAGTTGCTCTAGTTCTGCTTGATCGTGACTGATCATAAAGATGGTCATCTGTCGCTGATCATTGAGCGTTTTTATGAGCTGATGGAGCTTTTGTCTGGATGCTTGGTCTAGACTGCGTCCCGGCTCATCCAAAAAAAGAATAGATGGCTGGTGGAGTAAACCTCTGGCAATGGCTAACCGCTGCTTCATTCCGCTTGAGTAGCGGTCAAAACGAAGGTCTGCGTGTTCCAAAAGATTTACGTCTGTCAGCTTGTTGCTGATGGTATCTGCCGCTGTGGGGCCATACAGCCCGTGAAGTGCCGCAAAAAAAGCCAAGTTTTGGCGGCCGGTTAACCGCCAATAAAAGCTGCGGTCATCCGTAACAACCAAACCTACCTGCCTGCGGATTTTGCTACCGTTTTCTATATTTAGCGCAAAACCTGCAATCGTTGCCTGACCCGTTGAGGGCGCAATCAGCGTGCACAGCATCTTGGCTAGGGTGGTCTTTCCCGCTCCATTGCTGCCGGTCAGTCCGAAAACTTCGCCCTTTTTGATTTGTAACGAGACATCAGTGACTGACGACCTATAATCGGAAATTTGTCCCAGCAATCCATCGCGCAGTGGATAACTTTTGCTCAGGTTGTATGCATCGATGCTGATATCTGAATTCATAAGCTGATGGTGCTCAATTCACAGGCTAGGGTCCGGCCAGAGAAGAGAAGGATAGTACAATTTTCCTACAATGTTACAGTTGAATTGTAAACCTAAACACTTTTCAAACTTGAATTATCTCATCGGGTATAAAAATTACGTACATTTACGAATATCGGCTGATTTCCTTATCGATTATGGTTTGAGTGTCAGTTGAGTTAGTGAGGCAACATTACAGTCACATCACACAGTCTCGCAACACTCTTTGCAGGTCACATCACACAGTCTCGTCACATCCATTCATCACAGTCACATCACAGAACTGTCTAACTAACTTAACTGACAATAGACGGCCGGATTATCATCATAATTCGGCCGTCTTTTTGGTTTTCAACTCAAAGTGTGTCAAAAGTGTGTCAATTGTAGGGGGGATACTAGGCCCATACTCGAAGGAACCATAATTAAACCCCATTCAACAAAATGAGAGCTGAGTTTAAATGGCAATTTGTTTCCATGGTGGGGCATCCCTATGATACCTTCTGCAGGCATACGACAGTCCCCTTAAACTGTGAGCAACCCATGTCCTTCTTTCGAATGCATGGCCCTTGCGCGCGGATTGTGCGTAGGGGCCATGCATTCGCACTGTGATTTTCAAACTTCAGCTAATTTTTTGCGACTGTCTCAGGCTGAAATGGGTGATGGAGACAAAGTGAGCAATCCTATTTTTTATAACACTAAATAGTCTGTAAAGTCAGTATTTTAAACATGTGACCTCACCTTCGACTTTAAGCGCAGCGGCCTCAGGCTACTCTTCTTGTCGGAACCCTGAGCCTATCGAAGGGTGATCTCGCAGTTACCAGAAATTTAGCTTATTTAATTTACGAACTGATGTTACGCGCAGTGAGACTTCGTAAGTTTCGTTTTCTCGAGCAAAACAATCGTAAACCAATAAAACTTACGAAGTCTTTGTCGGGAAATCGCGTAACATGAGTTACGAAGTACCAAATGAGTATGGGCAAAAACCTGCGTGGGTGCCCACAAAGTTGCGTTGCTATCTTCTAGATTTATTGATGGAGCAGTTGAGGCCAACCCTGAAAAATAAGTGCTGAGAGTCGTTCGTGTAGGGTTGGCCTTGAGGCGATTTTAACGCTAGGTGTGGGTAATTTATTCTCGTAAATCGCCTAAATTGAAAATTGCGTAGAACTACGCATATTAAACTAGTATTTTTCATTTTACACTTGTATTGTCGATTGAAGTTAGTGAAGCGACATCGTAGCATAGTCCCCTAACAACCTTCACAGGTCACATCACACAGTCTCGTCACACCCATTCATCACAGTCACACACATCACAGCCAGCTTCAATAGCCGAGATCGACAAACAGCCCCAGTTCATTAGAACGGGGCTTTTTTATTTGACCGGACTGCGTGCTGGGATGAAGTTTGGATTACTCCACGGAGTCAGGTTGATGATACGCCGTGCGATCGACCAGCCGATTTTAAAGAAGCGCTTGTTTTGGAAGCGATATGCAAATTTGGCAACCCCAACTCGCACGATGACCGAAAACAAAACGCCATTGCGCACGATGCGCCACTTGTAACGGCCGTAGCTGAAGTCATTTTTAGCAAAAGCTTGCTCTACTTCGGCCGCAACTACTTTTCCGTAGGCTAGTGCGATGGCGATCCCTTCACCAAATAGGGGGTCAGCTCCGGCCGCATCACCCGCCAATAGCAAATGTGGTCTAGAAAGCTGTTCACGCATATTGAGCCAGCGAATGGGAGCACCCTTAATTTGCCTCTGATCTAGCTCTCGATCTCGGCTTTCCATTGAGTCGGACAGCGTCTGCTTGAGGTTGGCCTTTCTAAGCTCCGGCCGTGAGCGGCTGTCAAAAACGCCTCTGTTCATCAGCGTTTTGCCTCCCACAATGCTTGGGAAGTCCCAGTAGTAACCCTGTACTTGGTGGGATGTCATCTGGCTAAAATCAAACACCGCCACCCCGTCCCGAAACTCCCATGACGATTCTTTCGTTTCTGGTGTGAGCACTTCAATCAAGCGGGCCACGTGATGGCCGCTGTTCCAGCCCAGTTTGCTGCGAACTACCCCGCGCGAACCATCGGCCGCGATCACGGTTTTAGCATGGAATGTTCGCTGATCTGTTACAACTTCTACATACCCGCTTTCATCGTTGGGGCGTACATCTTTTACTGCTTCACCCTGACTGATCTTGCCGCCCCATTCTTCTACTTTTTGCACCAGCCAATGGTCAAATTCCGCGCGATGGACAATGCGGAAAACGGGATCGCCTCTGAATGAATAATCTTGGTCTTCGTATTTCAGACGGACTTCTTTGACTGGAAAATTACTCGGTTCGATGGTGAGGCCTAGATCTGCTAGGACGTTTTCGCCCAAATGGGTAATGCCACCCCCACACAGCTTTTCACGCGGGTGAATTGCTTTGTCTACAATAAGCATCCGGTCTGCCCAAGAGGGGTCTTGCTTAAGCAAATGGAGCGCGGTTGATGTTCCGGCCGGTCCTGAACCGACAATCAATAAATCGATTTCTTCTGGTGTGTTCATAGGTTTAGAAATTAAATGGCAACGCTTAATTTCTGGAACAAAAGTTTGTGTTTCGGCCAGCATGGTTTGCTGGATTCAATATTTGAGCGAAACACTACAGGTGACGACATTTTCAAGAAAAATAATTCTTGCCCCAATTTTGCCGTCGCACTAGTTTGGCACAATTTCATCAAATTTTGGTTTGCGGCCGATGGCAAGATCATAATTATTTTGCCACGTGTACAAAACTACATCGGTCAGCCCTTTTTGGCGCAGCATTTCCCCAAAATCTTCCCGAGAATAATACCGGTCAAAAAACCATTTTGCCTCCCAACCGGCCCGTCGGGTAATCATCACAAACCCATCGTGTTTGACCACGCGCACAATTTCATTGATCGCTTGTTCTAGGTCTGGAAAAAACTCAAGAGATTCTAGACACGTAATGCCGTCAAAATAATTGTTTGGAAAAGGGAGGTGGCTGGCAGAGCCTAGCATGCTGTCAAAATGAGGCTCATATCCTTTGAGAGAGCCGTGAGCATAGTCAAGCATTTTCACACTGGCGTCTAGCCCTATAATCCGGCCGCCAAAGTCGTTTTGATACCGGCCGTCACGGAACAAAAAGATGGGAACCCGGCCGGTGCCGGTCGCGACGTCAAGGATGGTTGGATTGGGCTGACCATCCAGCTCACCCAATACTGGCTCAACCAGCAAAATTAGCTCGTCTTCCATTTCATACGCTTTGATATCATCATACTTCCACGCTTCCCGGTCATAAAGCCACACGACTAGCCTTGGCCCCAGAAAAATTCCTTCAGTGATGATGATGAGCCAGTGCCACAGCCACCAGACTGTGGCTGAAAGC
>JBCCSO010000090.1:0-12091 GCA_039199965.1 Chloroflexota bacterium
AGAAGAAGTCCCTCAAGAATAATAAACCATTAATAATCGCTTGATTACCGCTGGTAAAAAAGTCCCCCGTTTAAATATCTCATTTGACCGTTAAGAGCGTTTTTTTAGACCGTTCCACAGATTTTAGGCCGTTTTATTTGGAACATTCACGGCTACAGGAAGATTTAACGATTAAAGTTACAGGTAGGACAAACAGGAACAGGAATTGGGACTATTACCTCAGGGAAATTAAAGTTCTAACACAGTAAAAATAGGTGAGAAATCCTCTCGGTAATATCAAGCAGGAAAAGGTGTTACAGTGAATCAATCAGTTCATAAAAAGATTTTTGTTGTCGGTAAATTATCACCGGGTATGGTGAATTCACTGACGACTAATTGGCTAGTGAGCCTAGCACATCAATACGAAACGGTTCGTGCACTGCATGAATATGGTGAAATGACTCTCCGTCGAGCGGAATTTAACACTGTTTTGATTGGTGATGGTGTTTCGGCCGACGATCGCCGCTATATTCTTCAAACCGTTGAAGAACGTGGTATTCCAATAATGATCGGCGTGTTAACAACAGAGCCTTCATATGAAAGCTGGTCCCCCATTCCGCCAGAAGCATCAGCCTCGCAAATCGCGTCAACGATGGGATTTGTTGTGCGGGTTGATCCTGCTCAGATCATCATTATGGCTTCTACAAAAGGTGGTGTAGGTAAATCTACAATCGCCACGAATATGGCCATCGCAATGAGTCAGTTACCGAAAGGTGACGGCACTAACTATCGAGTGGCCCTAATTGATGATGACCGGACAACTCGCTCTATTCGAGCCCTGATGGGAATCGACGAGACAGCTCCAACCACGGCGGAGCTTGTGTCAGAGGTAACTGACGCGCGCGGTGTAGTGACGCTCGAAATTGTTGACCGATATTTGCTCAACGCACATGGGGTTAAAACTTTAGTTGGACCACCCACTTTGATTACTGATTTCCCACTTGAAATAGATACTGCGCGGGAAACATTGTCGATTATGGCTCAAGAGATGGGCTTGGACTTCATCATTATTGATGCACCACCCGACTTCATAAACACGTCAAGTTTCACATATACCATTTTGCGTGACATGGATCCGTCCATGAAGCCAGCCATGATCTTTGTCCCGATTGTGCCAGAACAGATTTTGTTGCGCAGTGTAGATGACACACTGGCGACATTAACACACTTCCAACATCCGATTGAGTTTATCTTTCCGATTATCAACAGTATGCGGCCGACGCACGATCCAGAAACTGTGCGGGGTGACAAGGTGCTTTGGCGCGACCCATTAGGCATCATTCCCTATGTTCAAACCAATCAGTTTGTTGGGGAAACTGGAATCCCGATTACGGCCGAAGATCCAGAAACATTTTTACAGAGATTTATCCGTGGAGTTATTTTAGGGCAAGCAACCATCAAGGATGCACAAGATGCTTATGCAGACATGGGCCGTGCAGCTCTAAAGTTCATGGAGGAAACACATGGCGCAAGGGTCCGGTACTAGAACGGGCTTGACATCAGCGCGGCGCAACATTCGTTCAACGAAAGCGCCGACAATGACTGTCCAGTTAGAGCAGGGACAGATCGATGATGCCCGTCGATACCTGTCTGACAATTTAGATCCAGAGGACTTAAACCCTACAAAACTAGCTCGTGGTGGCCGTGAAAAAGTCATTGCCATGCTGCGTCAAGCAGCAAACCGTGGCGAAATTAAGGGTGTCCAAAGAAATGCTTCGGATAGCATTTTAAAGGCACTCTACAACAACACAATCGGCCTAGGAATTCTTGAGGAATTCCTAGGCAATTCTGGTGTTGAGCAAATTAATGTCGTCGGTCCAAAGAAGATTATTTTGCAAATGAAAGGTATTTGGACGGAAGTTACTGACGACGATCTGCTGTTTAAAGATACTGAGGAGCTACGCATGATTGCGAGCAATATTGCTCGCCGTGTGGGGAAAGAGCTTTCAAAACACACCAATCCAATTGTTGATATTCGCTTTGAAAATCCCGTATTGCGTATTCATATCAACATGACTCGTCGCGAACACGGTATTTCACTGTACATTCGCCGCGGCCGCGAAGAGCCATTTTCAACCGAGTTTCTATTAGAAGCGGGGAATTTCAATCGGGAAGTGCTTGAAGTACTTCAGGATGCATCTCGCCGTTTGATCGGGACTGTATTTCTGGGTGGTGTAGGTTCTGGTAAAACGGTAATGCTTGAAAAATACATCGACTGGATGCCAAACGTCCCTATCGTGGTAGTAGACGACGCGGGTGACTGTCAGCCTAGTCACTCAATGTGTGCCGTATTTGACCTGCCTGAAACAGCCTACACTGCAAACAAGCAGCTCAATTTAACGCTCGGCGGTTTAACACGAGCAGCCTTGCGTGAGGGTGACGTGATGGTTGTGGCAGAAACGCGCGGAGCAGAAGAAGCCGGTATTCTCATTTCAGATGCTCCCTCAATGCGGTGCGTTGTTACAACGGCTCACGGCGACTCTGCACAGTCAGGATTGTCTCGCTTAGTATCGATTGCACAGCGACCACCATCCCCATATGCGGGCACTAACGCCTCATCTGCGCTTAGGAATGACCTAAAAACAGCATTTCCAATGGTAGTTTACATCAATCGTCGCGGTGACCGCCGCTACGTTTCAGGCGTTTATCACAACATGGGTTGGGACGAAGGAAAGGGAGAGTGGAATCTGCGTCCCATCGTCACCTCAAATGTGAGTGATGAAACTGGCATCACTTGGAATATTGTTGATCCTGACTTGGACAGAATCAAGAAGTTCGTGGGTCTGGATATGATGCAGACCGGCCGGATCAGTACATACGAGGATAAAAGTCCACAGCGTATGCTGGCTGAAGCCATGGCCAAGGTTGATGCCCGGAATTGGGTCGAAGCAATCCACCTGTTGTCAATCTTGCTTAAAGGCGATCCGTCAAACGAGCAAATTCGTCAGCGGCTCATTTTCTGCTTAGAAGCAACAGGTGAATATGAAAATATTCGAGACCAAGCGAAAGAAAAAATCGATCAGCTTGATGATTTAATTGCTAAACGTTTGTGGTCAGATGCAAAGAAAATGCTGAAAGGTATGACAAAACAACCTACCGTGTACGCTATCATCTGGCGTTTGCACCCCAATCTGGCTCAAGCTCAAAAGGTGGTCAATGAAGGGCATACTGAAACGGAAGAAGCCAAAAAGATCATTATGCAAGGTCGAGAGCTGTTACGCAGTCAGCTTCCTTGGACAGAATTACGTCGCGGTCTTAACGCGCTGCGTGAACTAGACACCTCAAAGCTATCAACTGAGGCCAAAGCAGGTGTTAAGTTCACCCATGCAAATTTGTTGGTTGAATTGGTTAAACGCGCACCAGAGGCCAATTCTCAATTCTACCGCAAGCAACTTGAATCGTTTATCGGCCGGGATGAAGCATCGCGTCGCCTAAACTTACGAGATAAAGAAAATGTCTAACTTATCTTTCCACGAATACTACACATATGCCATGTACATCGCCATCTTTGGCGTAGTTGTTTGTATGCTTGTTTTCTTCTGGCCCACGCCTGAGTGGGTTAACGAAGACTATCGCATTTCAGGTGGACAGGAAGAGCCGGTTAATAAAAAAGATGTCAAGCAATCTCTATTTCGCATTTTGGCTCTAATGTTGTGCATGGTTTTCATTGCAGGCTTGGCCGTGGTGCTTGGCGGGTTGCCTCCAGCCTTTTCTCTCATCTTAGGTGTAGCCCTAGTCATGATGGTTTATCCAACAATTCGTACGCTGCGTGAACGAGCCCGTCAAAAACGTGGTCGGTCAGAAGCATTAGCGGTCACAGAGTTTGTTGCAGGTCGCATGAGCGCACAGGCACCACTATTCGAATCTTTAGAAAATTTGCATCAAGAATATCTTGATGGCAAACGTGATCTAGAGATCCTTGGTGAAGACTTAGGCGAGCTGGTTCGCCGGGTGCGTTTGGGAACCCCGCTTGATGTTGAGCTGGCAAGGCTGAATACAAAATTTGAAGATTTACACTCATTACGCTACATCCTGACCTCTTACCGCTTAATGGTAGAGGCTGAGATGGGTCAAGAGGCTGAAATTTATCAGGCAAATGACTTAAGTGAAGCACAAACAATTTCTGACGAATTGGCAAACACGCTTGAAACGGAAATGTCAACAGCGACGATGTCTCGTGTAGTTATGTTCTTGCTCATCGGCGGCATGATCGGCTTCCTTATTTTCTTTGGTGAAGGCTTGGGAGATGTGTTGATTAATACACTTCCCGGAAACGGTGTTATTGGTTTTTCACTCTTTGCCCTCTATCTAGCGCAAACGATCGGTAGTAAGATGGAAGAATTACCCATTTTGGAGTTTTAAATGTTTGATTTGAGTGGGAATTATGGAAATTTATTTGCCCTTGGCAGCTTGGTTCTAACAGCACTTTGTCTGTTATTTGTCACTGCCAATCCGCATCGGCTGCGCCGCGTTACAAATGAGCAGCTAAGCAGCTTGCTTCCGGCAAAACAGCAAAAAGAGCTCTTAACCCTTTCAGATGCATGGGCCGGCCGGTCAAAAATCACCCCCTTCCAAACCAAGATGATCTCATACGGTGGAATTTTTGTGGGTGCTGCGGCCGGTTTACTCTCCATCCCGCTGATTGGCCAAGCGTATGGGATACTCGTTGCACTCATATTTGCAGGTCTTCTCTGGTACTACCCAAAACAAAGATTTTCAGGCGGGTTCCGCAAATCAACCATAGAATCTTTAGAGCGCGAAGCACCTGTATTCGCAGCCTTTATGCATAGAGCCGTTGGAATCACCGGTTTATCTGTTCAGATGGCATTTGATCAATTCTTAGAAGTTTATCCAGAGAAAGAAACCTCAAGATTGCTCAGTCAGGTACCTGAAGGCATTTCCTACGCCGATGCAATTCTTGATATGGGATTACCCGTTACGCAAGTTCCAAACTGGATTCAAGTCATTCAGGTTATCGGTTCTATCAGCGAATTTGGCGAACCAGAATCAGTTTTAAAAGAAATGCGAGATCGCATTCGCAAACGCGAAGAACAGTATTTGCGAATGATGATCAAAAGAAAGGCATTCGCCGCTCCGGCCGCAACCGTAGTCATCATGTTGCCCGGCTTAATGTGTGTATTAATTGGTTCAGTACTGCTCCAAGCAATCCGCACCCTCACAGGAGGTTTCTAGGATGAGTGACTTTTTTGCTGGACTGGGACAAAAGTACTTTGTTAGACCTGAGGAAGATCCTCAACAAGCCTTGGATAAAGCCGCAGCCATTCTTGGAAAGGACCCGATTGAACTTATTCGCCACGGTTGGGGCGGCCCGGTTCATCAACTTATTCACCATCCAGCTGTGCGTGATATTGTTATCCAACACAAACATAACATCTGGATTCGTGACAACGCCGGTAAGAAAACAGAAACACCTACTCATTTAAACACAAAATGGGTTGACTTTTTAGCTTACCACTGGCGTTATGCAAACTATTTAGACGCTCGTAAAAAGAATATCCCCGATGTAAGCCCTCTGGCCAACTTTCGCCACACTCTATTTTTTCCAGAAGTTGGCGGTGGGATTCGCTTCCAGTATGTAGGTCAAGGATTTTCTGCGTTGGGTAGTTCCATCTACATTCGGCGACTGCGGGCAAAACCTTTTGAGCTATCAACGCTGATCGAAAACGGCACGCTGCCACAGGGTGCGGCCGACACACTTCTCACATTAATTAAAGCCCGGTCGCCTATCATCATTTCAGGTCAAACCGGTTCTGGTAAAACGACCCTACTGGGTGCTTTGGTTAATGAGCTACAAAAAATGAACGATCCAATGAACTTACTGGTCGTTGAAAAATCGCATGAGTTACCCCTTCAGCGCCCTGCTTACCGCTGGGAACAAGATGCAGAAGGCTTAGTTGGATTGGAACACCTTGCAGCAAATGCGACGCAAATGGGTCTTGAATGGCTAGTCTTGGGAGAATCAACCGGCCCAGAAGCATATTTTGTGCTCAAAGCTTTCACTCAAGGTGTCCCTGTTATGACAACACTTCACGCTACGAGTGCAACGGCCGGAATCAACGGTCTCGCCATGTTGGCACTCGAGCACGTGCGCGATGCCGCCCTACTCCCATCGTTCTTAAAAACATTGGCCGATGAAGCGGTCATCTCCGTTCACTTAGAAATGAGTGAACGCGCTGATGGTGTCTTGCTGGGACAAGTAACCGGCATTGAGGAAATGATTGATGTTGCAGGTTCCAAACCGGTCGTTAACCCGATTTGGATGCGCAAACGGGACAAAAACACCGGTTATCAGACTTTAGTCTTCAATCGCGGCTGTGTGGTTCAATTCTCACCATCTACCAAATTTAGGCTACACCAAGCAGGGCTTGAATTCCCACCAAAATCTGTCTATGCCAACAGCAGTGCAATCGGCAGTCCGGGATCAACTTTTTAACGGTCAACTCCTGGCACAAGCTCAATCTGAACCTGTGCACCTTAATTAAGTTTAGAAATTTAATTGATAAATTCGGGGGGATTTCATCAACAAAGGCTAAACACGCTGTCACGAAGAACATGAATGTTTCAAAAGCTTCAACAAATCGGTTAATCAACCGTACCATTATCATCGCTGGGTTATTACTTACCGCCCTTGTAGTAGTGACTATGCAAACCCAAGCAGCATATGGTCAAGCTCAAAACCTGCTCTTAAACGGAGACTTTGAAGAAGGCTATCGGCAAGTTGATGGTTACGATACTGCATGGATAGCTGTCGGATGGGAACCATTTGCCATAACTTCTGATTTAGATATCCCAAACAATCCAAACGGCAGCCCACCCGTTTACTTGGCGTCTGATTCTTCATCAGCTACCACCAATCGAGCCTTGACAGGAACCCGCTCACAAATGTGGCGCACCAACTATTCGGCTGCCTTCGCGGGTGTTTACCAGCGGGTGCCAATTTCTGAAGAGGCCACAGTAAGACTAAGCGCATGGACTTACGGATGGTCTTCAACTGGGGATGACCCAAGTATTTCTCAAAATGCGGCTTGGATGCGTCAGCGAATTGGGATTGACCCTACTGGAGGGACTGATCCCAACAGCGAAGATATTGTCTGGTCTCCGGCCGCGCAATATTTAGACACATGGGGTGAACTGTCCGTTGAGACAAAGTCTGAAGCAGAGTATGTAACCGTCTTCTTATCAGCTTATCCAAACTTTGTACTTCCTAACAACGAAATTCACTACGATAGCGCGCGTTTGCGTATTGTTTCCTTCGAACTACCAACGCCTGCCCCAGACTATGGCATATCGGGGGATGAAATACCCGGTGCTGCCCCCACCATTGATCCACTACTGATCGGACTAGTAACTGGTCAAGGTGTATCAACCGGCGTCTTAGGCATCAGGCTAGATGGCGAATCGGCCGCAGATAATGCAGAAGCGGCAACTTCGGCAAATACATCCTTGATTAGTTGGGCGGCCCTTCTGGGTTCTTTAGCAATGATTTTCATCACGGGTATTGTTTTAACAGTCCTTTTAAAAGTTGCGGCTGAGAAACGGGAAGAAGAGCATATTAGAAAAGTTAGTGCATCCCAACCGGTCCAGAAGCAACCCAAGAAGTAGGAATTGCTGAAATGGAATCAGACGTTTCCCCTTCATCATCATCATTTAAGAGCAACTTGCCGCTCATTATTATGATCTCTGGCATAGCCCTGATGCTGTTTATGATTTCCGGGACGATCGGTTTAGCCGGATACATGTGGCTAAACCGGCCGACCCCTGAGCAACTTGCCCAAGAAGCAGATTTATCTCGCTATGCCTCAAGCTTGCCAGAAGAAATAGCTGAATCTGACAGTGTTAAAATCGTTGAAGGTTCAGCACCTGGACTATACAAAGTTGAAACTGATTCGATTGTTGAAGTTCAGGAAATCTCACCAGCCGGGCGGGTTTTGCCGGGTGGGCAGACTTTCACATCAGTTAGTGTCCTACCTGAGCTACCAACCAGTTACTACGAAAGTAGATTAAAAAGTAAGCTAGAAACTTCCGCTGAAGCGCCCACGCTATCCCATGATAGTAACAACGATCGAGGGCCTCAGCGGGTTCAGTTTATCATCGGCGAAACAGGCACCTATCACGATCATAGTTTAGGGGATGCAACCTTAGCTCAAACAGATCAAGTAGGTGCTGCCGGAGAATGGAATGTTAGGCCGTGGTGGCGTCCCGCTTGGATTCCACAAACGGTTGATTGCGGAGAGGATGGAACTGTGGCCATTGGTGGACATGTATCTTGGGCAAGACGACCGGGACCCTTCCACGATCTTGGTGCGATGTCGGCCGGAGACCGTATTCGCTGTCAGTCACAGGACGGAGACTGGTTCACGTACGAAGTAAGCGAGGTGGTTCAGGTTGGGTACAACGATACTGAATATTACTGGTCCACCCGCAGCAACTTAAACAGTAAACAGCTCACTTTATTTACCTGTAAACCTGAAATTACAGGCATCATCGTCGTCAGAGCACAGATCGTATCTAGTTAACTTCCGGTCGAGCGAGAAAGATACACCACTGGGTTATCTATTCTCACTCTTGGAAAACCACATTACAGGACTCATCGCATGAACCGATCACAAAATAGATCGACTACCAGAATCCTATTTCTGTCAATTATCATCATCGCGGCTCTCATTCTCGTGGCTTGTGGCAGCAATGAAGAACCAGACCTGCCCGAGTTAGAGGATTTAGCGCTACCAACCCCTACATCCCGGCCGACGACAACGCCCGTACCAACCCCCACACAGAGCCCAACACCTTCACCAGTCCCGGCTGAAGAGACACAGTCTGAAGATGGAAACTCTATCATCAGTGTTGATTCAGACGAAACAGCGGTTGAAGATTTGCCAGAAGATTTTACTGAGCCTGAAGTCGTGACCATCAACTTCCGGGACAAAACAATTAACGATTGGGTTGAAGTTGTCCCGCCACCCGGCTGGTCAGTTAGTGCCGGTCTAGACGGCATGGTGCTGGCTCAAGATCAGACCCGCATTCCAGATGTACCCTTCACCATTGTACGCCGCTGGGGTAACGCCATCAGCGTAAACGACTGGGTAGCCTACCTGCCAGATGCGGTCGAAGAGCGAAACAGCAATGTGACCATCCAAATGGGTGGATATGCTTGGGAAGGCGTTTTCCTAACAACTGAAGCTAATTCATACCGCGCATTTTTTGCGGTTACCACTGAAATTTTACCTGCGTACACCATTCTCGTTTATGTTCCTATGGATAAAGCCAATGTTCCCGAGGATGGTTATACACGTGAAGCGTTGCTTGAAAATTGGGATGCTAACGCGGGTGAACTAAACACAATTCTGCGCAGGTTTTTATTCTCTTAGCGAGACCAAAATAATTTTCTGCAAAAGCAGCACACCCTCAACTTCTATTTTCGCGAACACATCAGCCTCCTTTTGGGCTGTTACCAGAACAGGGTAAATGCCACTTAAAGCCGTTTACCTGCCAAATGTCTTATGAATGCAGACAATCCAAATCGTAGAAATATACTTATTGGCCTTGCCATCCTCATTGCTGTGCTGGTAATTGGGCTGATCTACCTTGGCATCTATTTTTTCCAAGTGTATACCAGAGCAGACAGCGAAATTGATGGTGGCGTAGCGGTATTGCCTACTCAAACCCCAACTGCTACCCCATTCCCCACTCAAACCCCAACGCCCACCAACACCCCACTGCCCACCAACACCCCAACACCCACGCCATCTCCCACACCCCGGCCGATGACATTTAAAATTACGGGGCCTAAGTTTGTTTCATCTGGTCTGCCCCAGAAAGTGTCCTGGACGGTTGAAGCAACGGGGGGCGATGGGGCTGCAACAGTTCTAATCGATAGCCTTGGTGGCGCAATGCTCACTGGAGATGAGGGGGGAAACGTAATCATTGCCCGCACCTTATCAAGTGAGTTTTCTAACGATGCATTGGTCGGCTACGATCAAGAGTTTGTGATCAGCGCTATCCTTGATCCAAATATCAACAGCGGTGTGCTAAGCATGGAAATTCGAAATCAAACCTTTGCTGAGCCAATTTTAGTCCCTTGGATTGCAATTACTGATGAAGGAGAATCTTATCAATCATTCGATATTATGCTTGATGGGGTTGAAGATCAAGTCCAAGCGGTTGACATCCCTCAACCCAATCAGCCTGATCCAATTGTCACCAGCGGTGACAGCACCACGGCAGCCGAACCTGTTGATTTTGGAGAACTACCAGAACCCCTCAATCGAGGCTATTTTGTATTCAGATCACGGGATGGGGTTGAGCTTGAATATCCTGAAACTTGGTTCATTACTGAAGCCCAGGATGGGTTGATTGATCTATCACTTGATCCACTTGGTGATGGTCTCGCTCCGCTGCCAGGAGAGGCGGTGTACGCCAGCATCTTTGCAGGCACGGCCGACGACTATGGGCTTGACGCCTCGCAGGGCTTAAACCCATTAGCAGTGAAAGAATTGATCCTTGGCGCAAGCATTCCATCAGGAAGCGGAGACGATCAGGTTCTTCTAACTGAATCTGGGCTAGAAATCACAACCGAATTTGAAATGACTCTACCTGAAGGCTACTCGGGCAACATCACATTCTTGCGGACCCCGGCTGATTTTACGGAGTCAGGTGAAGTGCCATTTGAATCGATTTTTGCTGTCATCACGACAGATGATCGAGTAATTGTTCTAAATGGCTACACCCCATCAGATCAGTTTGAGCAGCTAAGCATTATGGAAACGATTGCCAACACACTTAGATTTGCAGATCCAGTTGATGCAGAGAGCACTGAACCAGATCAAACAGACAGTATAGAAGAAACTGGGACGGATTCAGAAACCTCAGAAGAAGATTCTGAAGGATAACCTGATGAATGACATTTGAGGCTAATGAGAAAAACTTTATCCTCAAATGAGTTTTCAAATACAGTTTGTCAGCCTATTGTTCTTTTTAGATATTATTAAACGCAATGACTTTCTTGGTGAAGCGCGATGCTTTTTCCGGCCGACTAGCACAACACGCCCGGTACCTACTTGCAGTTGCAAGCGTTCTGCTAAGCGCGTGGCTCATTCTGCCAGTAACAGTCATTGCGGATGAACTCACTCACTTCTATCTTAACGTCCACTTCAGCCAAACGCCTGAAGGGCAACCGCTCCTACACGTTGCTCCAGCCAATTTAAGCAATGAAGAAATTGAAAGTCTATCTATCACGATAGATTTTCCTGAAAGTATTATCCCACTCCAGTTTGAGGCAGGGCGCTATCAAAGCGCAAGCAGCGACAGCTTAGGAATTCAGACAGAAATCAGCTATCTCGCAGAGTCTGACAACTGGAGCCAGTGGGGAACCACAGAAAGTGGGAAGCTTGAAAACAGTAGGCTGCTGAATCCACCCATCGACGCAAATGAGGGGCTGACTGAGACGATCAAGATGCGCTCGGTTAAACTTGATTTTGAGCAGGTACCAATCGGCTTTCGCTGGCGGGGCACAGTTGAAGATCAGCCCACTTTTGTACTTTCAGTCCCAGTCGATTATGAGGCAGATTGGGCTGAAGTCTGTTTAAATGCGACAGGTAAGTTGGCTTCTGGAGAAGCATTTACACTTGAAGAAACATGTGAAGAGCTACGCTTGGTCACTCCGGCTGAAAGCACACCCAATTTGAATTTGAGAGTCGACACACAGGGAGCCACCAGCAATCCACGGCCGGGTGACATCATCACCTTCATCCCTACCCTCCAGTTAACCAAAGACACGCAAGCAGACCTAGATTTGGTGGTTGATCTCCCTAGCTGGCTTGAGTATATAACCACCACCAACAGCCTCGAATTTATTCCCAATCAACCACTTACAGTCACTGAAACGATCGATCCAGTACCACAACTGCCACAGTTCGAACAGCGGGTCGCAGCCGATACGGGCAACATGCGACTGGTGTGGCGCTGGCCAGAGCTAACCGCTGTCAACAGCATCACAATGCCGGTTATTCAAGCAGAGGTCCGACCGGGTCTG
>JBCCSO010000091.1:0-11854 GCA_039199965.1 Chloroflexota bacterium
ATAGACCAGCGTGCGGCAAACCACATTTCTGCTCGCCAGTAGCGTCCAAAATGTTCTGGCACCACGTTGCGTCCTGATCCCACGGTAGGCTGTCAACATCTGCACCATCTGGCAGATACTGAAGCGCTTCCACATTAGCTGCAAAAGATATAGGTCGCCTGCATCCAAGGCACATAGTGCAAGAAGTCATCTGTGCCCAACAAACCAGTGTCGATGTATGCACCAGCCAGTTCACGGCTACCAAGCAAATCATCAGCAACGTCGATCATGTTGGTCAAAGACGCTTCACGTGCCAGTGGGGGGAAGGAACCGTGCAGTGCACCGATCACATCGATACCGCCTGCACCCGCATTGATTTGATCCAAGGTTGGACCTTCATCAGCCGCGGTGAAATCGAAGCCACCACCAGCCAAGATAGCGCGGAACGCTTCTTGCTCTTCAACTGGGCTGAACTGAGTGCTGACGAAGGATACGCTGCTCTCCATCATCTCTTCATCCATGCTTTCTTCCATCATCGTGCCGTCCAAAGCCATCAATCCAGCTTCAGCCACTTGACAAGGGCCGTCTCCAGCAGGGTCAGGAGCCCAGCAAGGGGCACCAGTCTCATCCATGAGCGCTTGGAGTGCGTCACCCTCTTCATTCAAAACGGTTTCGATGTCTTCACCGTCTAGCACGATGCGGTCAAACGCGTTGCGGAAGATTTGGTTGATCTCACCACCGCGATCACCCAAGCCAACTGGCAAGAGTGCTGGCAGTGCGTCTGGAGCGGTTGCTTGTTTGTTCACAGCGGCCGCTTCAATGGCTACGCCTTCTGACATTTCAGAAACGTCTACACCCTCAACCACCGGGAAGAAGCCAAGGTCGCGCAAAACAGCACCCTGTACGTCTGGACGGGTCAAGAACTCAATCAGTTCAGCACCCGCTTCTGGGTTTGGTGCATCAGCCGGGATACCCAAGCCAACCACAACAGGCATGAAGCCACGGCCGCCGGGGCCAGCAGGAGCTGGGAAAGCAACAAAGCCATCTGGATCAGAGTTGAACGCATCGATCAAACGCGCGGTGTGATCAAACGCAACCCAAACGTCACCAGACTGGAGTGGCTCTTGCATGAAGTCGTAGTTGATTGATTCTGGATTGATGTTTGGCCACAGGACGTCCCGTGCCCATTCCATCATAGCTTCTGCTTCGGCACTACGGAAGTTGCTGACCATACCACCGGTCCATGATGGGAACATGTATCCCTCGAGGAATCTGTGGAACAAACCAGCATGCGGCAAACCACATTTCGGATCGCCAACAGCTTCAGTAATGTTAGCGCACCATTCACCGACTTCTGCCCATGTCAAAGCATCAATATCAGCACCATCAGGCAGGTATTGGAGCGCTTCGGTGTTAGCGGCAAAGATGTAGGTAGCCTGCATCCATGGCACATAGTGTAGAAAGTCATCGGTTCCCAATAAACCAGTGTCAATGTAAGCCTGCGCGAGATCGCGGTCGCCAGACAAATCATCAGCAACGTCAACCATGTTCATAAGCGCATCGCCCCGCGCCAGTGGTGGGAATGAGCCATGTAGTGCGCCAACAACGTCAACGCTGCCGCTGCCAGCCAAAATTTGGTCTAACATTGGTCCTTCTTCTGATGCGCTGAAGTCAAAGCCACCTTCTGCCAAAATAGCGCGGAAAGCTTCTTGCTCTTCAACTGGACCAAACTGAGTTGATAAGAATGTTGCAGCTGCATCATCCATCATCTCTTCATCATCGGCCATCTCTTCTTCGTCGGCCATCTCTTCTTCATCGGCTGTGTCAGCTTCTTCAGCCTGCGTTTCAGCCGGCGCTTCTTCTACTGGTTCTGGCTCAGCGGGTCCACCGCAAGCCGCAAGCAGTAAAATTAGCAATGTGAGCAAGGTCAACATTTTTAGAAAATACTTCATCTTACTTCTCCTTTATCATTTGTGATTGAGATAAAAATCTTAACCATCTTGAACAAGCGATCCTCGTCCTGAGTACAGCAACCAGTGCGATCTAAGTAGTTGGGTGTCCAGTTGAATTTCGAATGACAAGAGTGGGTTTCAAAACAACTTGGTGGGAGCCAATTGGTTCTTTGCGCAATTGGCGAATTAAATTTCTTGCCACAAGCGTCCCCATTTCGTGGGCCGGCTGGTGCAAGGTTGTCAGTGTTGGATTGGCCATTTCAGCCAATACAATATCGTCAAAGCCGGTAACGCTAACGTCACGGCCAACGGTCATACCTTTTTCCTGAATGGCATGAATGCTACCAATGGCTAAAAGGTCGTTGAGGGCAACGATGGCTGTTGGCGGCTTGGGTAAGTCTAGTAGGTGCAGTGCGGCTTCACGGCCGGAACGCTGACGGAACCTAGATGAGACCATGTAGTTTTCATCAAACGGAATACCATGTTTAGCTAGGCCGTTTTTGAACCCCTGCACACGATTAAATGATTTGGTGTAGTGGATCGGCTCGGCAACGCAGGCTAATTGGGTATGGCCCAATTCAATTAAATGGTCAACAGCCTGCTCTATCCCCCACGCACCATCTTCATCAACAAAATAAAAATCGTTGTCAGTCTCCATCCGACCAAACGCAACAAATGGAATCTTGTTTTCACGCAAATATTGGATGCGCCTATCTCTACGATGGGTCCTGACAACGATAAAACCGTCGACTCTTTTTCCTCGTATGTGCTCAATGTAGGATTCGAGTTCGTCTTCTGGGTCGGCCGCAGAAATCGACAAGTCTAATCCTGCCTCTGAGGTTTGTTCAATTATTCCTGACAGCAATTGACTAAAAAATGGGTCTGAAAATCGCAGGTTCTCTGTTCCCGGTAAAATCAACCCAACGGCATCAGCCTTTTGGCTCTGAAGCTTTCGCGCAAAGTTATTGGGGACATAGCCCATCTCTTTAGCGGTTGCTTGAATGCGGTCACGGGTTTTGGGGCTGATATCATTGAAACCAGCCAAAGCACGGGAAACTGTGGGCACAGATTTTCCAACTTTATCAGCAATATCTTTGAGGGTTACAGCCATTGTTGAGCGTCAGACTTAATGAGTAGAGTTTGGGTTAAACATCAAGCTAAAATTTCTAAAACGTTTTAGTTTGATGTTTTGTTTATATTCTAAAACGTTTTAGACGTCAAGGCGATTTTGAAAAAGTGCCCAATTTTTTAAGATTTATTTGTGGCAATTTGGATAATTAATACAAAAAACTCCCTGTTTTGTAGGTGTCAAACTTTTGTCTAGAAAATTTCAAACTAGGCTAACTGCAAAAAAAAATTGATTTCATTTGAAAAAATAGCGGTTGGCTTAGGTAAAAGACTGATTTTTACAAAGTTTCATTCAAAAAGCTTCATGGCTTTCGCCTAATGTTTGACTAAACAAATATTCTCTGGTGTCAGAATGAAAGCAAACACTTAATGCTTCGCCATTTGGCAATCATCACCTGATACAAGAAGGTTGGTGAAGCACTAGCGCTTAAAATACTTTTTTGCCGCAATTGTCCACAGCTGAGGATTAGATGCAATGCCGGGCTCCAGTACTTTTATTGACAAAAGTTCAGGTGATTCGGCCGTTTTTAGAATGCGCATGACCCGCTCACAAACGCGCATGACTCGGGCTAAGCCAAACTTTTTTGCACCTGCATGAATGAGTGCCTGCTCAAATGGCCAAACTGTATCAGCATGGTAAGCCCGCTCCATCCGATGGCCGTCCTCTGGAGTCATAAGCATGTAACCAATCTGAGATTCAAGCATTTCTGATGCGAGAACAATTGAATTAATTTGTGCAGTAGTCAGATCGGTTGGCCGCAGGTAATACAGGGCGTGGAGCGCATCAGAGCTAGCCGCTTGAATCGGCCCTAAAGCATCAATCGCGCTAAAAAAAGTGCCTAACTGCTCATCAAACAGATTGGGAATAGCCTGTACCATTTGTTCAGAAACGGCCGCAAAGTGGGCCGAGTCCAGCAATTTTGCGGCGGCTCTCATCCCAGCTAAATTCTGCACATGCGCCAGTGTGAATACAGCTGGATAGGCGGGTTCGCCACCTGATCGATCTAAGATGACAGAATCTTTCCAATACGTCACTTTTAAGGCAAACTGATCAGCTCCGCAGTAAGCTGGGCTTTCTTCAAAAAGCCCGTCTAAATTTAGATGTCTCTCAATATATTCAGCGGCCGCTTGAATGGCTGTTGCTTGAGCAGAAAGAAAGTCTGAATCTGGAGAGAGTTCTTGTACCCACCCATGGCCAATCAAAAAGAAGGCAGCCGCATCACACGCATTGTAGGTAGTAAACAGATCTCTGATCGGATAGCCGGGCCACTCATGGTGGATCTTGCCCCGCTCCTCACCCGTTGTTGGATTATTTTGACGACCTTGATGTAGTGCGCAAAACTTGAGTTGATCTCGCATCATAACGGCATCAGCCGCGAGCAGCGCAGTAATGATCCCATCGCGGGTAAAGTTGCGCGGAAAACGGGGAAGCCCGGCATTGTATACGCCCAATCCGTCGCGATTTTGGCGCAGTAGAGAAAAATCACTCATCTTCAGCAAACAGTTGTTTTTTACGGTAAAGGGTTGCTTGGCTCTGAGCAATTAGCTCATTAGATTTGCCGTCTTTGACGCGGATTTCAAACAGGCCAATCGGCCCGTTTAAGGACACTTCTTCAGCCTCAGCCACTAACAAGTCTCCGAGCTTGCCCGCTCTGACAAAGTTAACCTTCACCTCTAGGGCAACGGCCATCTGGCCGCGTGAATTCCCTGCGGCCGCAAACGCCAAATCTCCAAGAGAGAAGATCAGTCCGCCGTGGGCCAGTCCATTAAAATTCATAAACTCTGGCTTAACTTTTAACGAAAACCGAGCGTAGCCATAACGCAGCTCTTCCAGCTCAGCCCCAAGATAATTCCCCCACGGATCATTTAAAATGTAATTTGTAATTTTCTGTCTTTCATTATCGGTCATATATTCGTCAAGCCCAGACACGCCTAAAATAAATCTGGTCAGGTCTTGTTTGCAAAAACCTAACCAGATGATAGCTCAACTTATATATTTTCTACCAGATTTGGGGTGTAGTCCTCTGATATCCTATTTGGTTATGCGTCGTAAGGTTTCTGCCACGCATACACAACATTGACCGTCAATAGCTCATCTAGCGAATAGTCTTTTAACTCTTCGGCCAGTTGTCCTTTGATCTCAGGCCCGTACACTTCAGGATGCTCGTACATGTCAAGGTACTCTGTGTAACCGGGTGCCAGCTCGTCAAAAATCTCTCTATACTGATGCAAACGCCATTCGTTGAGATAGGCACTTGGATAAATTGAGTCTTTATGATTCGGCCGCAAATGTCCCCAATGTGGTAAATCGGCCGCTTTACCCGTAAATGCGCGAATGTCATGGTGCCCGTAGTTTGATGTGTACAAATGCAGGCTGATCAATAGTGCACCACCGGGTTTGAGGGCTTTAACAACGTTAGATAATGCTGTTTTGGGGTCTGCTAAATGCTCAAACACAGACCATGTCGTAACCGCATCATAGGTCCCAAACCCGGGAACACGATCGCTGATATCGGCCGTACAGAAGTCATCATAATACATTTGAGGAGAAGATGGCTTTTTAACGCCAATAGCTTTAGCCCAAGCTCGACTTTGCTTTGGATTAATGAGGATGTTCCGACCAACCGTTTTTGCAAAGCGCCCCATGCCGTTTTGTCGCAGCATATTGTAGTACCCAGAGATATTCCAGCCAATCGGTACAACGTCTAAATCAACACCAACGACTTCATTTTTCTTGCCATAGTACCACGCTCTTTCCAAATTTTGCCCCGGCCCAATTTCTAAAATCTTCTTACCAGCTACGTCACTAACGCCAAGCGCAATAGCCAATCGTTTTTCATCTTCTTGGACCCATTCCAGTAAGTCCTGAGCACCAGACTCATGATCAGACCGGATTAAGTGATTTAATTGTCTAAAAACGCGGCCTAGGCTGAAGTCAGCATATGAAGTTTCAAATCTTTCATCAGCAGCTTTTTCTATCGTCATTTTTCGTTTTCCTATCGCCTAACCAATTTGAAAGTTACTTCTCACAACTGGCAGCATTTTGGTGATTAATTATAAAGAGGAGTAGTACTAACTGCCTGAATAGTATAGCAAAAGCATTAAGAACAAACTTGCAAAAAGTAGGACTAACAATACAGGACTTTGGGTTCAAACCGCTTTTAACTTTTTTTGGCACAATTCTGAAAGGCTAAGTGCCAGCAAATTAGTTTTGCAAGGTGCTGTGGTCGGCGTCTCATCGCACCACCACCAACACGGTCGGAAACTGGCTCAACGAGTTGAGCTTGACGGAATATAATTCCGTATGTAAGCGGAGCAACGGCCGGAGCGCACCAATCACTTTTTATGTGTTTGTACTCAGGCATCACCTATTTTGATGATGGATTGCTTTGCACGGCTCCACACAGCTTGAGACTCAGCGATTAATAGGCCATGTTGATTCTTGACCTCTACTTTAACGGTTACCGTGCGGCCGCCGCTGTCATGGGACACTTCGGCCGTAGATGTCAGAACATCTCCCAGCGGGGCTGGATTGGTAAAGTGAATGTTAGCAGAAAGCGTGGCACCCGATTGATTCCCAGTCATGCTGGCATAAGCAAGAGAGAAATCAGCTAGGGTAAAAATAATACCACCTTGACAAACGTTGCCAGAATTCACCAAATCATCCCGAACGGTCAACCGACACACACAGCGGCCAAATGAAACATCAACGATCTCAACCCCCAACAAATTGATCAACTGATAATCCAACTCAGTCAGTTTTTCTATCACTTTTACGGTTAAATTATTGTCTGTCATACACAGGAACATATCCTTTTTTGTATAGTAGGCAAGCACAATCAATTTGAATGAGCAGGCTACGAATTAAACTATCCTGTTTATAAATTCAGTTGAAGCCAGTTTAAAAATTGAGGATAATCCAAAGGCCGACCTTATTTATGAAAATACTCGAAGTACTAACTTATTACAGACCACACGTTAGCGGTCTGACGATTTATGTTGAACGGCTATGCGAGGCACTCGCGGCCAAAGGGCATGAAGTCACCGTGCTTACATCTCGTTTCGACCCCTCTCTGCCCTTAGAAGAGACGGTACGCGGCGTAAAAATTATTCGTGTTCCAGTTGCTTTTCGAATTTCAAAAGGGGTCATCATGCCATCCTTTGGCATTCAGGCGACTAAGTGGGCTCGCTGGGCTGATGTTATGCATCTGCATCTTCCCCAATTTGACGCACCCGGCTTGGCCCTACGCGGCCGCATCTTGAACAAACCAGTTATTCTAACCTACCATTGCGATTTACAACTCCCGACCGGGGTATTCAACAAAGCCGTAAACGGCGTAGTCAAGACAATGAATCAAGTTGCAGGCTCACTGTCTGATGCAGTTGTCACCTACACGCGGGACTATGGGAAAAACACCCCTTTTCTCAAGCAGTATCTCGAAAAAAAGCTGCACATTATTCCGCCACCAGTTTCTTTGGCACCCTGCACAGACGAACAGTCAGCCGTGTTTCGGGCACAGCACCACCTTCAAGGAAGAAAGACCATCGGCATTTCTGCTCGCCTAGCAACGGAAAAAGGGGTGGAGGTGCTCTTAAAAGCACTGCCAAAGATCTTACAAGAGCATCCAGATGCTGTGGTGCTGCATGCGGGTCCGTACAAAAATGTCTTGGGAGAAGAAAAATATGCGGCGCGGCTTGAGCCTCTCTTTGATAAATATAGCAAAAATTATTTAAGACTTGGGACGCTACATCACTCAGACTTGACCGCTTTTTACAAAAATTTAGACTGCCTTGTAATTTGCAGCCTAAACAGCACAGAAAGCTTTGGGCTGGTTCAAATTGAGGCGATGCAGCACGGTGTACCGGTTGTGGCGAGCAATCTGCCCGGCGTTCGCCAATCAGTATCGATGACTGGCATGGGTGAAGTAGTTCCCATCGGTGATGCAGAAGCTTTGGCATCAGCCGTCAACATGGTTTTAATGAATAAACGCAGCTATCAGCGGGATGCAGAACTCATCGGTCAGAGCTTTGTGCCCGACCAGACCGCTACGGAGTACCTAAAACTTTTTCGTTCACTACAAGATGGCACCCCAGAAACCAACACGCCTGAGCCAGAGCCCTACGAAGCACTGCGCCAGATGCGGAATACATTTAAAACCAAGGTCAGAGAGTAGTGCTCTATCTCTCATTTCAAATTTTAAAGCTTCATGGACGATATTCTCTGGCAACATCTTAAAACGCTCCCCGCCTTCAGAGCACTCCTCCGCTCTGTCGAAGCCCGTTTCTACCATCAGTTTGAGACGCCCAGCCCGGTTCTAGACCTTGGCTGCGGTGATGGAGATTTTGTCAATCATACCTTCAACGAATTCAATCGATCTATTACGGTAGGCATTGACCCGTGGATTGGCCCCCTAAAAAAGTCTGTTGCCACAGACATTTATGAGAATGGAGCCTTGCAAGCGGTTGGGAATCGGATGCCATTCCCGTCAAATCATTTTGGTGCCATCATCAGTAATTCGGTGCTTGAGCACATCCCTCACGTCACTGGCGTGATTGTTGAGGCTGGCCGGGTGTTGCAGCAGGACGGCGTTTTCATAATGACAATGCCAAACCATCGTTTTACAGAAATGATGTGGGGAGCCTTATTTTTTGAGCGCTTAGGCCTACACAATCTAGCTAATCGCTATCGCCAACTGTTCAATTTTGTGTCCCGCCATCAGCACACAGAGCCGGTTGAATGGTGGGCTGAACGGCTGGCTCAAGGCGGCATGGTTGTTGACCGCTGGCAATACTATTTTTCACCGGCCGCTCTGCATACGCTTGAGTTTGGCCATGTTCAAGGGCTACCATCTGCCATCGTTCATTTATTCACCGGCAAGTGGATTCTAGCACCTGTTTGGGAAAGCCTAGCACTTACTGATCGCTGGGTCCGCCCTCACTTTTTAGAGCAGGCAGATGAGAATGGCTGCTACCAGTTTATTGTGGCCCGCAAAGTTAGTGACGGCCCTATTCAAGTTCCAGAGCTGCCAGAAGCACGGCCGTTTGAAGTTTTAGCCGATGGCTCCTTAAAACCAGAGGGCACCAGCAGCAGCTTGACTCCCGCAATTGCCATCACACCAATTCTAGAGGAAGCATCGTTTGTTCCCGTTGAGCCCCAACGGCTACCTGAAGAAATTTTTGAGGAGGAAACATCTTCAGTTATGCCCAGCGTGCCTGCTACATTTGGCATTTTAAGCGGTTTGCTCTGCGGTTTAATCGCTATGTTTCTGACAGATGATCTGGGCATCAACCGGCCGTGGATCGCTATCAGTTTTTGGGTTGTTTCTATCCTGAGCGCTTTTGTAGGACTTTCTTGGTCAATTGACCCCAGAAAACTTCCAAACATTTCAAGCAAGCTATCCCCGCGAAAGTTGGCCGTTCCCATCGGCATTTTTGCTGCGGCGTGGATTGTCCGGGCATGGAATATTAGTGAACATCCTTGGATATTAAGCGGCACAGAAGCCGCTTTTGGCATTGAAAAATTATTTGTTTTGATGGGGGCTCGCACCAATCCTTTTGGTACCGACGCATTTACAAACCCACTTCTGCCAATATTTTTAACCAGCTTTACCGAATGGGTCTCTGGTCGTTCGGTTTTCGCTCTCCGATGGTTATCCCCAATCATTGGGGCAGCAACAGTCGCAGTGACGTTTATTATCGGCCGGAAATTTTGGGGAACAGCAGCCGGGCTGAGTAGCGCAATCTTGCTTTTAGGAAATCACACGCACGTCCACTACAGTCGCTTGGGTTTAACTAATATTTGGGACCCGCTGATGATGCTGCTCTCGATAGCTGCCATCCTGTACGCATGGCAGCGAGAGGGGCGACTTGCATGGCTCATTGCTGGGCTGTTTTCAGGGCTTAGCTTTTACTTTTTCACGGCCGGTCACCTTTTGCCCGTCTTAGTTCCCACATTGCTCCTTTCATTTGCCGTTACCCGCCTATCTTATTCTGAGAATGAGGAAAAGAAATCTGACCGCCGATCTATGTTGGCAGGATTGGCTCTGAGCTTTGTGGTCATGCTGCCCCAGCTCGCCCATTACGTCCGCAACTCCGGTCGCTTTTTTGACCGTCTCAGCAGTCAAGGCGTTCTTCAAACCAACTGGATTGAATACCAAGGAGCTCTGCGCGGCATCTCTCCGGCCGGAGTATGGTTTCAGCAGTGGTTTCGCTCGCTGGCACCGCTTTTACCGCTGGGTCAAGACGACTTGTCACCTTACTATGGTGCTTCAATCGGATATTTATCCTTGATTCCATCACTCTTATTTTTAGTTGGATTGGGCGTTCTCGTCTTCACTTTCCGCCGACCGCAAAACCAGATGATTTTCTGGAGTATTTTGGTATCTGTGCTGGGTGGTGGGGTCATTCTAACATTCACACCACAGTCTCACAGACTGCTTTTTTTGCTTCCACTGGCCTCCATTACAGGTGGCTTAGCATTGCAGCAAGTCGGCCAATGGCTGTCTAGTCGTTTTGAATTTTTAGAGAAAAGCTGGATTTTGCTGGGGCTAGCCCTATTCGCCATCGCGTCAGTTGTCCCAGATACCGCTTTCTATTTCGGCACTTGGCAAGAAAGCCGATCATTTACCGACCGAAATACAGAGATCGCATTTGAAATTGCAGGCTACTTAAATCAGCTTCCGGCCGATAGTGTCGTTTATTTGCAAGCAGAACCAGTTATGAATGCAGCTTTCCCAACGATCGGCTACATGGCTCCGCAGTTTCAGCGCGGCCGAAACATTGTCGATTTGCCCTTAATGAGCGGCACTCCACCCGAATTAGCCCGCCAAGGAGCCACTGTATTCATTATGCTGCCGGAACGAGTGGATGAGCTGAAACTACTTACCAAAACGTATCCGGCCGGAGAAAAGACTGAAGTTTCAGGCTTTTTTGCTGATCCATTGTTCACGGTTTACGCAGTCGCTGAATAGGTTCAGCAGCCGCCTAATTGCAACTCTATCTACCCGCTGCATTGAAGTACTCTGTAACGAAAGTATTCTCAACTTGAGACCTCGCCTTCGACACACTTCGGCTGGCTCAGTGCGGGTGCTCAGGCTGCCCTTCTCGGCGGAGGCTAAGGTCGCTACGCTTAAAGTCGAAGCCGGAACTCGCAGTCACAAAGAATAAAGATTTTTAATGTTACAAAGTATTAAAGGTAAATCATCCCACCAATCTTAAAAATCCCAAACAGAGACATATCAAAAGTACTTTTGCTACAGAGTAATAAGTTTCAAACAAAAAGGCCCGCCATCAAATCAAAATGATAGCGGGCCTTTTTTATTTTCTAGCTGCTTGACACAAAATTAAATTTTATAAATACATCGCCAACCGGATGAATCCACTGACTTAAAATGACGGCCTTCGGCCTTTACAGCCCGCAGGGCGTCGTTCTGAGCCGCGATCTTTAGATCGTCGATAATTTATGTTTTATGCCAAGTAGTCAGTTCATCTTCAGAAAACTAATTTTATTTTTCGATAATGTCTACACGCACAAGCGTATTGCCCGGTTCACGTGCCCGCATGGGGTCACGCTCTTCGATTGCCGCCAATACGTCATCACCCGCAATGAGTTCACCAAAGATGGTGTGGCGATTGTTTAGGTGAGGGGTAGGTACATGGGTAATGAAAAATTGGCTGCCGTTTGTGCCGGGGCCAGCGTTTGCCATCGCCAATAAGCCCCGTTTGGTAAAACGCAAAGTGGGTGCGAACTCATCTTTAAAGCGATATCCCGGTCCACCCCGGCCGCTCCCAGATGG